>CAYLVL010000073.1:3392-10551 GCA_964387135.1 uncultured Planctomycetota bacterium | reverse complement strand
GCACGAGGGTGAGTGTCGGGATCGACGCGGCCCGGGGGCATCTATTTGACAAACAGGGCAGCAACCTGATGGTGGGAGTGTAAGACGGACCGAAAGGGTACAGGCGCATTTTTCGCTTATTGCCCGATTCGAGAGGATACGACAGTCAAGAGCGCGGAAAATAAACCAGTCCCCTTTCCGCTGGCGGATTATATGGACATGCTTACGCATGGGGTATTGATCTCAGGGAGATCCGGATATCGCCGCCGTCCCACGTAACCTCGTGCCATACCCGCCCGGTCTGCTCGTTTCTCAAGACCGGTTTCCTCTCTTCCTCATTGTTGAAATAGAGGTGCGATCCGCGCGACTCCTTTCGCATCATCGCAGCGCGTGTGATTCCGAGTCCTGCCATCACCGATGAGCAGGCTGAGATCGCTTTGAATAGCGGCGCTTCGGATGCAACACCTTTTCGGGCAAGATCCGCAAGCATCGCTTCCGCCTTTTCCATGCCAGAAGGGGTTCTCATCACGCCAAGATAAGTTGACAGGGTCTCCCCGACATCGCGGACGACTTCGTCGGGATCGAGTCCGGAGTCCGAGTCGAGAATTGAGCGGAGGTTGCGGGATTCATTCTCTGCAAGATCGATGATGTCGGGGGGATCGACAATCGACGCCCACATCGCCGCCCCGGTGCCCGCGATGTGCCCCATGACCTGGCAGTCCAGGAGCGAGTTGCCTCCCGGACGGCTCGCGCCGTGCTGACCGCCCGCCACTTCCCCGCATGCGTAGAGTCCGGCGATGCCGGTCTCCGCTCTCGTGTTGATCAGGATGCCGCCCTGGAAATGCTGCGCGCAGTGACGGATCTCTATCGGCTCTCTGGAAAGATCGACTCCTCTTTCAGCAAACCACTCGATTACTTGCGGATTGATGCCCCTGAGGCGCTCTATCGGTTTCGACAGGTTGCCGTTGGCCGCAAGAAGGACGCCGCGATCCTTGTACCAGACCCGGATGATCTCAGACAGTCGTTTGTTCAGGTGGTCCGCGTCGGCGAACGGTGGATTCTCGCGGTAATCCATCAGCACCTTCCCGCCGGATGCGCATGCGCGCCAGACAGCGATGTCGACCGCTCGTGTCGGCGACTCGGCTGAAACCGGCCAGCTTGCGCCCTTGCGGAACAGAAGCTCGATCGGGTCGTGGTCGGGCTCGATCTCGCAGACGTCCGGCAGAAGATCGCGACCGTCGGCGGTGAGCCTTGGTATGGCTCTCATGAGGCTGCCGGAGCAGGCGAGCGATGTGGCGGGCGATGCGAGTCCGAACTGGATGAACTCTGTGTTGACAAGGCTCGCACCTGCACGCAATGCCGCCCACCAGACGGTGCCGTCCATTCCGTCCGGATAGACATTGTGCCTGTAAACGGCTCCCGGACCGCCTGTCGCGAGGATGATCGCCTTCGCTCCAATAGCAAGAAGCTCGTTCCCGTTCGCTGATGTGCACAAAGCCCCGACTGCTCGTGATGGACTATGAGCGGTGATGACCGATATCAGCGAGAGGTTTCCCGTCAGTCTGATGTTGGATTTTCCTGCAGCGCCGAGAAGCGCATGCTCGATATCTCTTGCGGTGTACGGACCCGTAAAACATGCGCGGGGATACTTCGAGCCGTCGGTGACGAACTGCTGCGGGCGGTTGCCCGGCCCGGTGGCGAACGGCACGCCTAGCCCGGCAAGGCGACGGTAGGCGTCAGCGCTTTCCCTCGCGATCAGCTTCGCCAGGTTCGGATCGGAGACATAGCCTCCGCGCTCGTAGATGTCCTTCGCGTGCTCCTGCCACGCCAGCTCGCCGCCGGGCGGAGTGAACGGGAACGAGACATGGAAGGCCATGCGATCGGAACAGGCTGTGGCGGTCAGTCCGTGGCTTCCGGGCTCCCCTTTTGAAATAACTGTGATATCCGCTTCGGGTGCGGCTTCCCGCGCGGACAGCGCGGCCCGCAAACCCGCACCACCCGCCCCGACAACCAGGATGTCAGTCGTGACGGTCCGCATACTCAGTCAAATTCAGGGTTCGAACACCACTTTCATTCCTTCCCTGTCATTCAGGACCCGCCACGCCTTCTCGTGCTCCTCGAGCGGAAATCTGTGCGTCACGAGCTTGTCGAACGGAAATTTGCCGGATTGCACAAGTTCAAGCGACTTTTCAAGATGGCTCGAATCGCTCGCCCAAACACCCCGGATAGAGAGATTCTTTCTCACGACATCGGAGTAAAGCTCGATTTCGGTCGGATCGGACGGTATCGCCATGCCGGGATTCACGTACACCCCGCCACGCCTGAGTATTTTCACCGCTTCACGGAAGACCTTCGGATCAGGCGTTGTGTCTACGACCACATCCACTCCGATTCCATCCGTTCGATCCATGAAATGATCGATGAGCCTGTCGGGGCTGTATTCTGATCGATAGAGAATCTCTTCCGGTCCGAACAGCCTGATGATGTCCGCCTTCGGTCCGGGTGATCTTGTGATGACACTAATCCATTTCGCACCGGCATCCAGCCCGAAAGCGACCTGGAAAGCCGCCACCGGTCCGCTACCGTAGATAAGCACCGCATCATCGCCGGTGATTCCCGTGTACTCATGCGCATGCGCCGCGGTTGCACCAGAGCAGGTCGCGGCTGCGATTGCCGCGGGATCGATGGTCGGTTCAAGTGGATATATTATCGTTCCCCTGCGCAGGAGGATATGGGTTGCGTAATTGCCCGAAAGATGCGGCGGCTCCTTCGAGGAGATGTTGATCCCGTAGACCTTCCGCTCCGTACAGAGGAACCTCTGATTTCTCAGGCAGAAGCAGCATTTCCCGCAGGTCAGGCTGCGCTCCCAGACAACCGGCATGCCTTCATGAAGCGCTGATCCGTCATGAAGCATCGCGCCATTGCCGATTCTCTCGACAACCCCCACTCCCTCATGACCGGGGACCATCGGGAGGGGAGTTCTCGGGTCGTGCCCGCGATAAATGTGAAGGTCGGAACCGCAAACACCTGCCGCTCGTACCCGCGCCAGGACCTCACCATCGCCGGGTTCGGGCAGAGGGTACCCGCGCATCGCGAAGGGCTTGTTGAATTCCTCGAGAACCAGCGCTCGCGCTTGATGATGTCCATTCAAGGCCGACCACCTGCCCCCGGTGGGGTCTTCTTGTACATGAGAACCAGCAAGGCTACAATACTACACTAAATTCGATTAAATCAGGGCGATTGCGCACGCCCGTACGCAGGGGTACACCATACAGGCCCGAACGTGGCTCATAGTCGGACTGCTCGTTGTCCTCGCTCTGGCAATCGGCACCGCACCGATACGTCCCGGGGAGCGGCGGACGTTGCGCCTGCGGATTATGTACAACGATTACCAGGACGAGTATTTCAACCGCCTGGCGGGTGAGTTCGAGGAGATGCACCCCGAGATCGACGTCGTGATCGAGAGGGTGACCGGGGGAAGCTGGACCGACTTCGAGATATCCATCCTGAACGACTACTGGAACGGCACCCCTCCCGATGTGGCGCGCATCAACGATGGATGGCTGTCGAAGTTCATAGACGCCGGGCTTCTTGAGCCTGCCCCGGACGATCTCGCCGACTACCTTGAATCTCAGCCGGTATCGGACGAGATGAAGGCTTCGCTGCGTCCGGGCGGAGTGGCCTACGGAGTAATCCACGCCGCAACGTGGCAATGCCTCTACTACAACAAGGATCATTTCCGTGAGGTCGGCCTCGATCCCGAGCGTCCCCCAAGAACATGGGATGAGCTGATCGACTACGCACAGAAGCTGACCGTCTATGACGAGAATGGAAGAATCCTGAGAGCCGGGTTCAGCCTGCGAAAATCGGATTATGCACCCGGTATCGGGATGAAGTTCCTCGACTTCTATCTTTCGGCGGGCGGGCAGATTGTCGATGATTCGATGGAGCACCTCCTGCTCAACTCGGAAGCTGGAGTGCGGTCTCTTCAGTTCTACCTGGATTGCCTTTACAAATACCGGGTGGACGGTTTCGAGGTTGTGGGTGATACGGACGGGTTCATCAACGGCACCTGCTCGATGTTCTATCGCGGTCCGTGGGTGATCAAGCACCTTTACGTCAACGCTCCTCAGATCGATTACGGAATCGGCAACATCTGTGCGGATGGGATTTCGGCTTCGAACGGCGGATTCTATCCGTTCGTTGTTGCCAGCGGCAGCAGGGAGAAGGAGCTTGCATGGGATTTCATCCGCTACATGATCCGGCCCGACAACATGGCGGAGTACGCGCGCAACGAGATGCAGGCACCGTTCGATCGGGAGGCGATGCAGTATCCCGAGTTCGCAGAGAACGAGTTGTACTCGGTTTTCCTCCAGCAGGAGAACGTCGTTCCCTTCCCCCTGATACCGCACCAGGCGGAGGTGCAGGGGATGATCGGCGAGACCATCGAGCAAGTGGTAAGGAGTAACGAAGACCCCCGGGAGGCTCTGGATGAGCTTTGCGCCAGGGTCGATCCGCTGCTGGCTCAGGAGGAGAAGAAAGAGAGCGTTTCGCCGAAGCTGGTCAGCAGCATTGTTCTGGCCGTCCTTGCCCTTGGGCTGATCGCATACGTGATCGTCTGGTGGCGAAGGGATCCGTCGGCCAGGGCGGGATACCTTCTCATTGCACCGATGTTGCTGTACTTCGCGATTTTCTTCATCTACCCGATTGTGTCCTCGCTGGCTCTCAGCTTCTGGGACTATAACCCGCTTGAGCCCGCAAATCCTTTCATCGGATTCGGCAATTACGCCGAGTGTCTTCAGGACAGCAATTTTCTGAAAGCGTTCGGAAACACGGCGGTCTACGCATTCTGGACCGTACTGCTCGGGACATCCGTTTCACTCCTGCTGGCTGTCGCATTGAACCGGGCGCTGGAGGCGATCGGGCTTTACCGCACGCTGTTCTTCATCCCGGTAGTCACATCGATCATGGGAGCGGTGCTGGTGTGGAAGTACATGTATCGCCCCGATGCTGTCGGGCTTTTCAACATGGTGCTTGGCCGGTTCGGCATCGATCCGCTCCTGTGGCTTCAGAATGAGAATATGGCGCTGGGGTGTCTTATCGCGATGGCCATCTGGAAGAGCATGGGCTTCAACATGATTATCTTCCTCGCAGGACTGAAGGCGATTCCGGACGTGTACTACGAGGCGGCGGCGATCGACGGCGCGAACGAGTGGCAGAAGTTCCGGCACATCACCCTCCCCGGGCTTCGGCCGACAATCCTCTTTGTCGTGGTGACGTCGCTGATCGGAACATTCCAGGTGTTCACGCAGGTTGTGGGGATGACGGAGGGCGGTCCTAATAACGCGACGAGGACGATTGTCTACCACATATACGAGATCGGGTTCAAGGATTTTCGGCTGGGGTATGCCTCTGCTGCCGCGGTGGTGATGCTGATTGTGGTTGGGTTCATAACATGGGTGGAGATGAGGATAGGAAGGGACTAAGGCCGGCAGGGATGCCGGCGGTCCGGCTGATCAGGATGATGCGGAAGCGCGATGACATAGTACAGGCCGTATCGAAAGGGGAGAAGTTCAGACGGATCGCCTGGCTGGTTGTGCAGCACTCGCTGCTGCTGATCGGGGGACTGATTGTCATCTTCCCGTTTATCTGGATGATCCTGACGGCGTTCAAGACCCCAGAGGAGGCGGCCAGCATCCAGAAATTCCACATATTTCCTGAGGACTGGAAATGGGAAAACTTCACCGACCTGTTCTCCAAGCATCCCATGGCGCGGTACTACCTGAACTCGGTCATCTATACTCTCCTCAGGTCCATACCATCGATTTTCTTCGCCGCCCTGACCGGTTTCGCGCTCGCCAAGATGCCGTTCAGGGGAAAGGGAATGGTGTGGTTCCTTGTGCTGGCGACATTGATCGTGCCGTTCCAGGTGCGACTAATCCCGCTTGCCGACATGATCTTCGGATGGGGCCTGAGAAACGAGTACTGGGGAGTCGTGCTGCCGGGACTCATGGAGCCGTTCGGGATTTTCCTCTTCGCGCAGGCGTGCAAATCGATTCCCGACAGCCTGCTGGAGGCGGCGAAGATGGACGGCTGCAACGCATGGCAGCAGTTCGTGCACGTGGTTCTGCCCCTTCTGGTGCCGACATTGGCGGCTTATTCGATAATCATTTTCATGTGGTCGTGGGGGGAGTTTCTCTGGGGATTCATTGTTGTTACAACACCCGACCGAATGCCGCTCGAGGTCGGGATAAAGGGGTTCGCCGGCGAGCATTACACGAATGTCGTTCAGATGATGGCTGCGGCTACCGTCGCGGTTGTGCCGGTTATCGCGGTCTTTCTCGCCATGCAGCGCCAGTTCATCAAGGGCATGACCCTTTCCGGACTGAAGGGATGACCAATGTTCCAATGGGGGAGAAAACAGGCAATAGGAGACACCGAACATGCAGGAAGAGAAAATCAGCATTGTCACGGACGAGATTTCACAGGATCTCGATACCGTCACGAGATTCATTGACGAGCACAAGGTTCGGGCGATCGAGATCAGAACGGTCGGCGGGAAAAGGGTACCGGAAATCGATGACGATGTCTGGAAGGACCTCAAGACTCGCAAGAGAGACGAGGGCTGGAGGGTCATCGCGGTGAGTCCCGGGATATTCAAGGGTCGTCACGATGATCTTGACAGGATGCATAGCGAGATCAATGAGGTGCTTCCCAAGACAATCGAGAAAGCCGCCGAGATCGGCGCGAACTTCATCATCACCTTCGGTTTTCTTGGCGGACAAAAGGAAGAGCCGTCGGAAGATGTCGTCGACGCTCTGAGAAAAGCCTCCGAGAAATGCGAGCTTTTCAGGCTCAAACTCCTTCTGGAGAACGAGCCGGGCAGTCTCGCCGACACGGGGCTAAAAACGAGAGAGCTTGTCGACAGGGTCGGCCATCCAAACCTGTTCGTGAACTGGGACCCGTGCAATGCGGGCATCTTCGATGACCCGGAATGTCTTGCGAATGAGGCAAGAGCGTTGGGCGACCTTGTCAGGCACGTCCATGTCAAGGACGGCGCTCCGATAATGGGGAGCCTGTTCGCGAAATATGGTCCGATCATCACCGGGCATCTCGGCTGGAAAGAACATCTGATCGCACTCAAGGACATGGGCTACGATGGGTATTTCGGGGTTGAGAC
>CAYLVL010000073.1:0-3382 GCA_964387135.1 uncultured Planctomycetota bacterium | reverse complement strand
GAGCCGCTTTACGATTCGTCGGAGATTCTTCTCGGCGAACTGAGGGCGCTTGTGAAGGACTTGAATTTCTGGAAGGGCGGATAATGGATCGGGATGAAGCTAATAACAGGCTGCTGGAAGCCCGCGTGATCGCAGTGCTGAGGGCGGGCGATGTCGAGACCGCCCGATCGCTCATGCATGCGTACACGTCGGCGGGGGTAAGGGCAATCGAGCTGACCACAACCATTAGGAACTGGGAAACCCTCCTCAGGATCGCGATCAACGAGCGGGGCGTGAATACGCTGATCGGGCTGGGGACGTTGACCGATCCCGATGATGTTACCAAGGCCGCCGATATCGGAGCGGATTTCGTTGTTTCACCGTATCTCTCCTTGGGAGTCATCGAAGCGGCGGAGGTCGAGGGTTTGACGGTAATTCCCGGGGCGCTGACGCCGAGCGAGATCGCCCAGGCGTACGACATGGGCGCGGAACTCGTGAAGGTTTTTCCGGTATCACAGGTGGGCGGTCCGAATTACATCAAGGCGCTGCTCGCTCCGATGCCGGGATGGAAGCTTGTTCCAACCGGCGGGGTCACGCCGGACAACGCGATCGATTTCCTCCGGGCCGGAGCCGTCGCGGTGGGTATCGGAAGTAACCTCGCGCCGAAGGACAAGGTCGCAGAGCGCGACTGGGAAGGTGTCGCGATCGCGGTGAGAGCATTCCTGGACGATCTCGATCGGCAGTTGAAGGAGTCGGGTTCATGAGCAGGATTGTGACGTTCGGCGAGGTGATGATGCGCCTTACGCCTGCGGGAGACAATCTCCTCGTGCAGGCGACCTCGTTTGACGCGCATTTCGGAGGGAGCGAGTTCAATGTGGCTGCCGGAGCGGTGTCGCTTGGACATGACGCGATGTGCGTCACGCGGCTTCCGGACAATCCGCTCGGCCTGAGAGCGCTGCGCGAAATGCGTGCGTCCGGTGTGGAGACACCCGATGACATTCTCACCTCGGAAGGAAGACTCGGCGTTTATTTCATGGAGACAGGCTCGTCCCCACGACCGAACCGTGTTGTCTACGATCGAACGGGATCATCAATTGCCGTATACGATTCAGACGGCTACAGGTGGGATGATTATCTTGAAGGCGCCGACTGGTTTCATGTCTCCGGCATAACCCCCGCCCTCGGACCCGCGCCGTACAAGGCGACAAACGACGCGATCGATGCGGCCGCGGGCAAGGGCATCCCGATCAGCTTCGATGTCAATTTCCGGGCGAAGCTGTGGTCGGCGGATGACGCGCGCAAGCTTCTTTATCCCATGATCCGGAAGTGCAGGATGGTTGTCTCGACCGAGGAGGATTTGGATCGGGTGTTCGGGATAAAGGAAGATACCTTCGAAGCCCTTGCGGGCAAAGCTCGCGGGGAATTCGGCGTTGAATGCGTCGCGATCACGCTCAGGGAAGTGAAATCGGTCAGGCGAAACATGTGGGGCGGATGCGCGATCGGTCCGGACGGCTGGGTGGAGGGCCCGATGTACGATGTTGAGATCATCGATCGTGTGGGCGCAGGCGATTCGTTCACGGCGGGGATGATAGTCGGCTTCATGGAGAAGGACATCGGGTACGCGGTGAATCTTGCGGCGGCTTTTTCGGCGCTCAAGCAGACTGTGCCCGGCGACATCTGTCCGGTAGGTCGCACGCAGGTCGAGGAACTCATGGAAAAAGGGAGCGCGGGCCGCATCCAGCGGTAGTGTGATGAACGGTCGCGAACGCGCACTCAGGGCACTTCGACGCGAGCCGGTTGATCGGACGCCCATCTACTCTCACTTCCGAAATCCAAGGGCAATAGAAAAAGCAACCGGACTCGATTTCGAGACCGATCCGTTCATCGCGACTGCGGCGGCCTACCGCGCTCTCGAAATCGACATGTCGAAGGAAATCTCGGTTCCGTTCACCGAGGCGCCGCCCGGCTACATGGTGAATGCCACCCGCTACGGCATCAACAGAATCAAGCCCGAGACATCAACGCTTGAAGAATTCATCGAAGCGGCGAAGAAGCTTCCGGACATCGATCAACTTCGCAGAGAATATGATTTCGACGGGGAAGTGGAGAAGATCAGGCGATGGTTCGACAGGCAGCAGGGGGCGGTCGGCGACTCGACACTGATCACCGGACAGATGGGAGGCTGCTTCGACCCGAATTTCGAGAAGTTCGGGTACGTGCCGTTCCTGTCGGCGATTATCATGGAGCCCGGCGCTGCGGAAGCGGCGATACATTATCATGCCGATCTGCGGGTTCTTCATTCAGAGGCGTTTGCAGAGGCCGGGTGCTCGGATTGCATCATGTACTGCGATGACATCGCGGGTTTGAACGGTCTCCTGGCTCCGCCCGATTTCATGCGCGAGCATTGGCTTCCGAACATGCGACGGGCTGTCGAGCCGCTAATGCGCGCGGGCGTGTTCGTGACTTATCACTCCGACGGGGACATACGCGAGCTGCTAGGGGATATAGCGGACAGCGGTTTCAGGGGACTTCATCCCCTCGAACCGAAGGCGAACATGGATCCGGTTGAAATCAAACGCGACTGGGGGGACAGGTTCATCCTTTTCGGGGGACTATGCCAGGTATCGGTGCTGCCGTTCGGAACAGAGAAGGAGGTGCGCGCGGAAGTCCGGCGACTTCTTGATGGCGCAGCGCCCGATGGAGGCTATTTCATCGGCTCGTCCGGCATGACCGGTCCCGATATCCCGCCCGAGAACGCGGTCGCCTGGATCGAAGAAGCGAGGGAATATGGACAACGATTCGGAACTTCAGAAACTGTTTGAGAGCACCCGACCGCCTGATCTTGTTCGTCCGCCGCGACCCGGCGCGCGAATGATGTGGATGCTCGGCGGGAAGGAGGAGGACGATCCATCGCTGATTGACGGGCAGGCTGCGGATATCGCCGACAAGGGATTCACCGGAGTGCTGATCATTCCGCGTGCGGGCAAGATCGATCTTCGAAGTTCCGAAATGCTTGACCTTCTGGAGCGGGCTTCAAAAGCGGCCGGGGCGCATGGCATGGAAGTCTGGCTCATGGCCGACCCGAGGCTCGCGAGCGAGAGCCTTATCGAAGAAACCGGCGAAGCGCTTGAGGTTTTGATCATCAATCAATTCCCTGACGATCATTGGAACGGCGAGAATCTCAATACGGCAACGATCACGGGTGGTCGATTTGAATGGTCGATGGAGTATCCGGAGATCAGGCCGACGCACATGCTCCAGTCGGGTGGAATCACGTACGAGCCGATCGGCATCGAGCGGGCATACATGTTTCTAAGGTCGGAAGACGGCTCCGTTCAGACGATCAAGGATATCACCACACTTGTCCAATGGGATCATGACGCGAAATCAAGGAGGGTGAGCA
>CAYLVL010000072.1:0-10572 GCA_964387135.1 uncultured Planctomycetota bacterium | reverse complement strand
GCAACAACTGGCCTGGCGAGCTTGCGGGCAACGGAACTTTCAAGATCGACGTTCTTGAAATCCCCGAGGGGTATGGCGGCGGACGGCTGTTCGCGCAGTACGAGGCCGGTTCACAGGATACGTCGAGCTGGCAGCTCTACTTCGACGGCAAGCTCGAGGAAGGTCCAGCGGAGCTGAGGCTTGTTGACTAGGGATGTGAATTTGAAATAAATCGATTCAGCATGCATCGCTCCTTCCAGACTATGTGAGCATCCATTGCGGCATTTCTCCTCCTGTCTCTGGAAACGCGCCCCCGGTCCCGCCGGGGGCGCCGGCATTCATGCCGGGCAGACGACATGGGTCATTTTATCCGCTCGAAAAACTCCCTAAATCCTCAGAATATCCAAAAAAAAACGCGTCATATGCCTTTGACAAGCCGCGGTACCGGCTTGATTCAGGACACGGTCCGCAAACGCTCAGGAGACCTTGCGGAACGTGAATGAGTCCTTCTGATCTCCTCAAGAGACGTTTACGTATTCCGAGTAGGATGACGATTGGGTTCGGTAGACATTACAGGCGTCAGTAAGCGCATTGCGGACGCCGTTGTGTCTCTGTATGGCCGACACGTCGGGAGGCACTGCTCAATCGAGCATGAGATGGCGGTAGGCAGCCTGCCAGAAAAGGTGTGAGGCTGATGACAGAGATCAACGATTTCCCTAGTTTAATATTCCTCCCCGAGGAAGGGAGCGCGGAAGCACATTCGCCTGGGTCAGCATCATGATGGTCGTATGTATCGGCATGGCCAGCCTTGTAGTTGACGCAGGCTTCATCCGGCGCGAGCGCGCCCGCATGCAGAAAGCATGCGATGCAGCCGCTCTTGCGGGCGCGAAGCAACTCTCTTGTGAGACGATGGGGCTTCTCAAGGCACGCGACCTCGCGATGCTGAACGGCTACACCCAATGCGGAAGATGTGAATGCCGGGTGGCGCGAACCGAGTCTATATCTCCCTGCGGCCCTGGAGGGCCTTGATGAGCGTCACCTGGTCGGCGTAGTCAAGCTCGCCTCCGATCGGCAGGCCTGTCGCTATTCTAGTGATCTTCAGCTCCGGGAAGCGCTCGTGCAGCATCTCGGCGAGATAGCCCGCCGTTGCGTCTCCCTCGACATCGGTGTTGGTGGCCAGGATGATCTCCCTTACGCGCGGATCGGACTTGTCGATTCGCTCGACGAGGGAGTTGACATTGAGATCTTCGGGAAGGAGACCGTCGAGAGGGCTGATCCGGCCTCCGAGAACATGGTATACGCCCCTGAAATCGTGAGCGCGCTCGATGGCGATAAGGTCGATCGGCTCCTCGACGGTGCAGATGATGGACGGGTCGCGGGTGGCGTCGGAGCATATCGCGCACGGACCGTCCTCCGACAGGTTCCCGCATATCGGGCACGCTCCGACTTTCTCCCTGAGGTCCATCAAGGCCGCCGACAGCGCGCGAACATCGTCCAGCGGCGCGTCAAGAAGGTGGAGCATGAGTCTCTGCGCGCTCTTGGGACCGATACCCGGGAGCTTCTGGAGCTCCTCTAGGAGTGTTCGGACGCTATCGGGGAAAAGGCCGGTCATTGCTGATGAATGGTCGCTCAAAAACCGAGGCCGGGGATGTTCATCCCGCCGGTGAGACCGTGCATGCGCTTCTGCTGTATTTCCTGCGCCCTGGCAAGCGCTTCCCGAACCGCTACGAGCACCATATCCTCAAGCATCTCGTGGCCTTCGCTGAGCGCTTCGGGATCGATTGAGATCGAGAGCACTTCGCCCTGACCGCTGACGACGCATTTCACCATTCCTCCACCCGCAGAGTGCTCTATCCGCTCGTTCGCCAGCTCCTCCTGCACCTTCTGCATTTGCTCCTGAAGTTTCTGCGCCTGGCGCATTATCGCATTCATATCCAGATTCATTTCTTCAACTCCTTCAAGGACTCTCAAGCCGAGCCGCCCTGCTCTATCTTGTAGTCAGGGAAGTCATTCGCAATCAGGTCATGAATTCTCCTCAGCTCGGGGTCGGCGGGCGGCTCGGGTCCCGCTCCCGGAAAAAGCGACGGCCTGTCCGCCGGCTGCGTGCCCGCGACCGGTCCCTCGCCGTCATACATCCCAAGTTGCCTCGGGCCTCCCGAATCCTCCGAGCTCTTTTCGCCCCTTTCCCTGGCCAACTTCAAGCTCACAGGTCGCTCCAGCACCTCCGCAAGCCTTCTCGTGAGCCTGTCCAGAATCATCGGCTCATTGATCATTCTGACGACAAGCCCGCAATCGTACGGGTATCTAAGTGTCAGATCGAGAGGCTCGGAAGAATCATCACCGGCATCGGGCCATTCGGAAGGAGGAGGAGACGGTGTGGCTTCGGCAAGAAGCACATACTCGGCTATCGACGCTTCCCGTACGCTCTCCATGGCGTTCTTCCAGAACGGATCGAGGTCTTCCGGAATCCGGATGGTCTTCCCGGATTTCTTCGCGGGTATCTTCTCCGCTTTCTTGTCCTCCGCTGCAACCTTCTCTTTTGGAGCGGACGGGGCCGGTGGCGGCAACGTCGCCGCTTTCGTTTTCTTCAGACTAGCCCCGCCCGTAAGACTTGGACGGTCCGGAGTAGCGCTCTTCGCCTTGTCTTTCGGGACATCCAGAGGGATTTTCGGTCGCGTCTGCGGGAACATCTGCTCCGTTTCGCCGGCTTTTTCGTGCTCGACGGCAGGCATGACGACAGGCTCGCGAGCGGGTCTTGCCAGGGCTCGCGCGAGACTCAGGAGCGAGACTTCCAGAAGAAGCGCCGCCTCGTCCTCCCACTTGATTTGTCCTTCACACTCGGCGAGAGAAGAAATTGCGCGATGGATTCTCTCGACATCAAGCTTCTGCGCCTGCTTCTCCACGATTTCTCTTTCTTCGGCGGGCAGCAGGTCCAACTCGGAATGTTCCAGATCGAGCCCGGCGAGGAGCAGGTCGCGAAAATGTGCAAGCAACTCCTCGAGAATCGCTCCCGTCTCCCTTCCCGATTCAATCAGCCCGGCAAACAACGAGGTGATTTCTCCGGGATTATCGGCGATGACGGCTCCCGCCAGGTTTCGGATGTCGATGCGATCCGGGATGCCGAGAACGTTCCTCACGCCTTCAAGCGTCAGGCCTTTCGGTTCGTAGGCTATCGCCTGCTCGAGGACACTGATGCTGTCGCGCACGCTGCCTTCGCCCGCTCTCGCAATAAGCCGCAGGGCGGTATCCTCGGCGGGAACCTTCTCCTTCGTGCAGATCATCGCGATGTGTTCCGCGACGAGATCAATCGGGACTCTCCGAAACGCGAACCGCTGACATCGGGAATGGATGGTGGGCAGAAGCTTGCCCGGCTCGGTGGTGGCGAGCACGAAAACCGCATGGGACGGCGGCTCCTCCAGCGTCTTCAGGAAAGCATTGAACGCTTCCTTGGACAGCATGTGGACCTCGTCGATGATGTACACCATCATGCCGCCCGAAAGAGGCACCTGGCTGACCTGCGCGACAAGCTGCCGCATGTCGTCGACCGATCCGTGGCTGGCGGCGTCGATCTCGATAACTCCGAGTCCTTCCTCCGTACCCTTGCAGCGGGAGCATTCGCCGCACGGTTCTCCATCCTTCGGCTTCTCGCAATTGATTACCTTCGCGAGGATCCTCGCGACCGTGGTCTTGCCTGTTCCCCTCGGACCGGAGAAAAGATAGGCGTGCCCGACCTTGTCCTGCTTGACGCTGTTGATAAGCGTGCGCACGACATGGTCCTGCCCGACGACTTCGCTGAATCGCTTCGGACGATAGGTTCTGTACAGCGCCTGGTACGGCATGCTCCGCTGAGTCGCCTCCTGGGACGGATTTTGCCCTCGCGAGTATATCAATCCGGGTTTCAGTGAGTCAAAGAAATGCGCAAGACTGTGGCGAAGCGCTTTCCGGTCGATAGGATTATTGACACGGATCAGGACCGGAAAAACGGGGTTTCCGGGCGCAATCGCAACTAATCCGGCATGGATTGTGTCGGAATCAGTGGTACATTCATACCGGTACCAGGAAGTTTGACACGGACTTGCATCGACTCTAATATTGGTGCCCCTGATTGCAGGGGTTCGGAACGAAGGGAACGGCTGGAAGGAGCCTTGCATGGATGTAACAGCTGTGCTGTGGTCGCTTGTGGTACTGATTGTCGTGATCTTCTTCGCGATGATCGCAATGTTCCTGAAAGGACTGATCGATCGGCTCATCACGTTGATCGAGAATGTCAACGACAAGCTGAGCTCGATCGAAGGCGAGCTGAAACCGATCATGCGGGACACGAAAGAGCTCCTTGGCAATGTGGAGCCATTGACGAAGGAACTGGGCGAGCGTGGGGAGGACATCGGGCGGCTTCTGACCAACGTGGAGAAGGTGACCGATGACCTTCAGGCAACGACCGGCGCGATTCGCGGGGGCATAGTGCCGATCGCGCACACGCTTACGGGCCTGTTTGCAGGACTGATGGAGGGAGCGCGGGCGCTGAGCGAGTCCAGGCGCTCCGAGAGAGAAGACGATTATTATCAAGGAGACGAACAATGACTGATCGAGACAGTTACCGCCGGGACGATACCGGAGACGCCCTGAGATGGCTTGCGGCAGGATTCGGGCTTGGCATGCTGATCGGCGGGGCGCTCGGGATTCTGCTGGCGCCGAAGCCGGGGAGCGAGACGCGCGAGCAGCTCAGGGAGATCGCGACTGATTTCGGTGCGCGTGCGAAGACTGTCGCCGGAGACCTGAGCGAGCGCGCGAAGGTCGCGGCAGGCGATCTCGGAGAGAAGGCGACGGTCGCCTACGAGAAAGCCAGCGAGAGAGCTAGGGTCGCGGCCGCAGAAGCCGCCGAGCGCAGCAAGAAGATGAGAGCGACGATCGAAGATACGGCGGCCAAAGCCAGGGATGTCGCGGAGAAAGCCACCAAGGCTGCAAAGGAAGGCTACAAGAAGACGATGGAGGAGCTGAAAGCCGAGGAAGAGACGAACGAGCCGGAGGCCAAGGGCAAAGGCGGCAAATGAGAAACCCCGGTGGTCGATCTGCCGACGGACTGAATCGAGACCGGGTGAACAGGGCCCGATGAGGGCCCCTTTTTTCTTGTGCCGAATAATCGGGTTGCCCGGTCTGAATCGCAACTGTATACTCGGGATGCCGATCGGCACTTCTGCAAGCGGACACCGTGAACCCCGTCAGGTCCGGAAGGAAGCAGCGGTAATCGGAATGTCTGTTGTGCGGTTGCTGCCGGTCGGTATTCTCTTGACGGTGAGCATTCGCATCCGGTCAGGACGGACGGCCGACGGTTCCCGCGCCGCCCGGCTTGTTGCCCTTGTACGCGCAATCAACTACAATCTGCCCGCTGACGGATTCCCCCTCATCTCACTGTTTGCACAAACACAAGGAGGTAACCATGAAAGGAGAATCCCCCGGTCAAAACAGCAACCAGTTTGCGGTGTTCATCGACATCGAGAATTTTTTCATAAGCTGCAAGGAGCTGAAACTGCCTTTCGACATAGCCCCGATTTTCAAGAAGCTGAAAGAGGACGGTAACCTCTCCTTCAGAAAATCATACGGCGACCTGGAGAAGATCTGTCAGGATTCGGAATTGCGGAAGAGAATCCGGCAGATGTTGCAGAGGCACCTCGTCCAACACCAGGACATCGTCTACCAAACCAGCTTCAAGAACTCATCGGATATCGCTCTTGCGGTGGAGGCGCTGTCGGTGGCGCACCTGTATTCCGATGTGAGCTCGTTCTGCATCGTGGCGTCCGATCGGGACTTCGTGCCCTTGATGCGAAGGCTCCAGGAGCTTGGCAAGACGGTATACGGTGTCGGCGTGAGCGCAACCAATACACCCGACATCTACCAGGAGGTATGCAATAAACTCATATATTATGAAACACTAATCGAAACGGCTCCCGATACTGCGATTACGATCTCGCCCAGGGTGGCATCCGCCAAGTTGTTCGACTTCTTTGAAGTCCTGGAGAGAGCACTGGGCGTACTGAATGAGAAAGGCGAACTGACATGCGGCGCAAGGCTTGCGCCGTTCATGCGACAACTCAAACCGGACTTTGATCCGATGCTGGTAGGCGCAAAGACCTTCAAGCAGTTCATAGAAATGGCGGAAGAGCACGACACGGTAGTGGTGGACTGGCAGGGACACAGGGGTGATTACGTCGTAAGACTGCCCGGCGATCAGGAAAAACCCGCCGGCGCCCAGCTCCCCATCATAAGGGTGAAGAAGCGAGACCCGAAGGAGCAGGCGAGCTACTATCGCAGACTCCTGGAAAACAAGCTCAAGACTAAGCTTCCCAGCCTGGAAGAAAGAAGGGACATCATTGCAGCCCTGGCCGAGATATACAGGCGCCTGCCGAGTTCCTCACACGGAATCTGGCTTAAGAACTGGAGTTTCGAGGCTTACGAGCATCTCAGACCCACCAGCCCGAATCTGGATCAGCGCACTATCTTCAAACTGCTCTACAGTCTTTACCTGGCCCGCTGCTTCCATGCATCACATGTGGACGACATCTATGATCCATTCGTAACGATCCAGGCCGGCTCCGATGAATGGGAGCAAAGGATGCACTCAACCTTCCTGCGGGCAATAATAATCGAAGATCCCCGAGTGGATCTGGACGAGGAAGCACTGAGCCTGCTGCTCTATGAAGACACCGACCACAAGGACGACATCGGGAAACTGATCGACGGCATAACCGTGCATTGACCGACCAAGCCCCCATGCACCATAGACAAGATGGAACGGTCCGAGCTGTCGCGGTTACCAATTCCCGTCGGTTCGGAACTTGCTCAGGAACGCGTCGCCGGAGCCCGCGGATGAATGCAGATCTGTCCCGTCTCCCGGATCGAAATCAACCTCCCCGTTGAAGCTCCCGGGGACGTAGATGAACCGATCGGACCAGGCGCAGACGTCCTCGCAGTTCTCGGTGCTGCTTCCTCCCCAGCCTTTGACCCACGCCAACTCGAACGAGGATGAGAACCTGCTGATAAAAACGTCGGCATCGCCGTCCGAGCTGAGAATCGCCTCGCCCGGACCTGGATCGAAATCCACGTCGCTTCCATGGAACACGCCCGTCACAAAGAGGTTGCCTGCCGAATCCATGCATAATCCGTTCGCCAGATCGCTCTCCGCGCCGCCCCATGTCACCACGCTATGAAGCGTGCCTATGTCATTGAGACGCAGCAGGAACGAGTCCTCCATGCCGTTTGACATGGCGTTTTGTGTTCCGGCGCCGGGATCGAAATCGGCGGTTCCCTCGAACGAGCCGACAGCGTACACATTGCCCGTCTCGTCGGCCACCAGTCCCGAGCCGCCGTCGTAGCCGCTTCCCCCCACCGCCGCTGCCCACTGAAAAGCTCCTGTTTGAGTGAGCCAGCTCACGAACGCATCGCTGCCTCCTTTGGATATCAGCGGGAAGCTGGATGCGCCGGGATCGAAGTCGACTGTCTCGAAGAAGAATCCGGTCGTGATGACGTTGTTCGATCCATCGCAGTCGATCGCGTAAGCACCGTCGACATATCCCGCGCCCCATGTTTTCGCCCATTGCAACTGCCCGGATGAATTGAAGCTGCTGACGCACGCGTCGAAGATGCCGTTTGAAGTGTGTGGATCAGTGCCCGCGCCGGGATCGAAATCAACCGCCGTGCCCTGGAACATTCCCGAGACCAGCGCCCTGCCGGCCCCGTCAACCGCGACATCAAGCCCGACATCGAAATCGGTCCCGCCCCACGTGACGACCCACTGGTGGATGCCACCGATGTCGAACTTGCTCAGGTAGATGTCGGTCTCTCCGTTGGAGTTCCCGATATGGCCGCCGCCGTCGGGATCGAATTCAATGCCCGTTCCCATAAACGGTCCGGTCACATAAACCGCGCTGCTCCCGTCCACAGCGACGCCGGAAGCCTCGTCCTCGCCCGCTCCTCCCCATGTCTTCGCGTACTGGAGAACTCCAGACGGCAGGTACTTGCACAGGAACGCATCCAAACCACCGTGCGATACGCGCGAGACGGTCCCGTCGCCGGGGTCGAAGTCAACCGTATCGCTGAAGCTGCCGACCACGTAGATGTTTCCATCGGGATCGGTCGCGACATCGACCGCCTTGTCCTGGCCGGCACCGCCCCATGTATTGCACCAGCCATCGGTGACTGTCACGAGAATCGGGGCGTCCAGCTCATCCTGAGCGCCTTCGTCGTCCGTGACTCTCAGCATCACCTCCTGAATTCCGTACGTGTCAAAGGTCAGCGCAACCGGCTCGGGAGAGACGGTCGTGAGGATCATGTCCTGGTTTTCCCACTGGTATTCGACGATCGCCTCGCCTTCGCAATCGTTATCATGCGAGCCGACGGCGTTGAAATTGACCACTCCGCCCGACTGAACCCGATCCGCATCTCCGCTGCCGACCGCGACGGGCAGAGCG
This sequence comes from uncultured Planctomycetota bacterium, assembly GCA_964387135.1. Classification (GTDB taxonomy): domain Bacteria; phylum JAJVIF01; class JAJVIF01; order JAPKYR01; family JAPKYR01; genus CAYLVL01. The sequence continues at coordinate 2,128 of CAYLVL010000072.1, read as the reverse complement.
TTCCCGATCTCCGTTTCTATCGGCTGGTCGAGCGTATCGGTGACCGCCTCGTCATCTGTCACGCGGAATTGCACGTAGTACGTACCGGGCTCATCCCATGAGTGATACACTTCCGCACCCGTCTCGTCGTACGTTCCGTCATTGTTGAAATCCCATTCGTAAAGAACAAGGTCGCCGCCGTCCGGATCGAAGGAGCCGTTGTCGAAGAAACGCACATCCCCGCAAACAGTCTGCGGATTCGGGTCGGCTGCGGCGGAAGCCACGGGATCCTGATCGGGTGTACCCTCGACGACATCAACGTACACAATGGAATAGGCCGTAAGATCAAGCCACTCGGGAGCCGTGTCGTTTTCAGTATCCTCTATCGCGACGAGGATCTCGTAGTTCCCAATGGGAGCCGCCTCGGAGTTGGCGACAGTAACCTGGTAGCTCGAATGACCGGCGTGATCGGCCACATGCGTTGCGACACGCGTCCCCGCGAAAAGCTCCGGGCACTCGACAATCGGTGCGTGATGCGAGCCTGCAACCCAGTCGAACGCGTCGATAGCCAGCACCGCCCCGCCGCCGAGGTTGGTCAGTCCGTCACCGATCGGATGCTCCGCAACCTCGATCTTCCACGGCTCGGGGCAGTTGGCCTCGATTGGGAAATCCGTCATCGGATCGGTGACAGGCTTGGTCGAGGGCGGTGTCCAGCTCGCATCGATGGCGTAGCCGAACACGAAGCCGCCGGGGTCGGGCATGTCGACCTCGTACTGGACGATGATCTCGTCGCCCGAGTAAAACGCGTTGCGCGTGTTTTCTGTTCCTTCTGAGACGAAGCGCTTGTAGGGATTCAGCGTCGCGGTCGGGAATGTGGCGGTCCCGCACTTGCCTCGAATGTAGCCCTGGAGGCCTCCGGGGCCGCCGCCCGCGGTCGTCGGATTGTAGAGGGTCGTGTATCCGTCGGGATTGACAATCTCCCCTTCCCCGAGCGACGCGACCGATTTGACCACGCCCGATTCGGGAAAAACCTTCGACCCGTTGAACATCGCGATGCCGCGCACATCGAAGCCGGTAAGGTTGGCCATGCCGACGAAGGGATGCGAAATGCGAACATCCACCAGCAGGTTCCCGTTGGGAGCGACATCGATGTTGACGAGCTTGAAGCAGTCGGTGCACGGCTTCCGCTCGAGAAAATTGATGATGTTCCAGTGGGTCGAGACTTCCCGCACCGGCACGATCTCGAACTCGCCCGTCCCAGGTTCAATCCGGACCAGAAACCACCCCCAGAGGTAACGGGACGGGGCATGATTACCGGCGGCGATCAGGCTACCGGATGGACCGGTAATGGGTAGAAGCTCAGGATTCACGCCGTCCATACATCCCGCAAACACCAGCGCCATAAGAATCAAGCCTGCCAAACTTGAATGATATAGACATTTTCGCAGCATCAGATTGCACCTCGACCTTGCGGACCATGGGATTAAGCCATATTAGTTTCGATTGGCGGACTGACAGGATTGCGCGCTTGGGCGGGACGAAGAAAAACCCCGGGGTTGGCCGGGGGTTGAGATTTCAGTTGGAAAGGCGAGTGGATTACAGGGCGACGATCTGGATTGTCGCGACATCCTGAAGCCCATCGTCGTCCGTGACCCTCAAAGTCGCGTTGTATGTTCCCGGCTGCGGGTATGAGGTCGTGGTGATAGCCTCGTCCGCGGATTCGTAATCGTAGACACCGTCGGATTCGAAGTCCCACTCGAAGTAAACGACGTATCCGTCCCAGTCGTAGGAACTCCAGCCGTCCAGAGTGACGTCAAGCGGGGCGGGCCCCTGTGCGGGATACGCCATCGGGACCGCATGCGGTCCGGAGGGTTTCACATCCACCAGGGCAGTGGCGCGATAGAACTGCTCGAACGAGTCCTCGACCTCAAGGAGGATCTCGTAAACGCCGGGCGAGGCGTAGTTGACTCCGACCTCGGACACGCCGGTTCCGCCGAAGTCCCAGTAACCGTCACCGTCGACGTCCCAGCGGAAATAGAATGGCGGAACCCCGCCGACAACGCTGGCCCACATGTTGACCGGCATCGGCGCATGACCGGTTGTCTTCGACAGGACTATCGAGCATTGAAGCTGATATGCTGTTCCGCCC
>CAYLVL010000071.1:0-10588 GCA_964387135.1 uncultured Planctomycetota bacterium | reverse complement strand
TGCGGCCTGCCAAGAAGACGATCGAGAAGGTGAAGGGAGACCGGACCAAGCGGTACCACGTGCGTTTGTGCCGCAAGTGCGGAGAGCAGCTCGACCAGGTGTAAGAAGTCGAGGAGGAAGGATTGCATGATGGCTGAGAAGGAAGAAACAAAGGCCAAAGAGGCCCCCAAACCCGAAGGCGAAAAGAAGCCCGAGGGCGCGAAGAAGGACACCGGGGGCAAGAAGAAGGATCTGACCGCCGAGGGCAGACCGGCGAGCACGCCTCAGTCGCGCCTGCTGGTACGCTTTCGGGAAGAGATCGTCCCCGCCCTGATGAAGGAGTTCGGATGGTCCAATCCCTTCCAGGTTCCGAGGCTTGAGAAGGTCGTCATCAACATGGGGGTCGGCGACGGCGCACGCGATATCAAGATAATCGAGGCGGCCGCGCAGGACCTGACGATCATCACGGGGCAGAAGCCGGTGATAACGAGAGCCAGGACCTCGCAGGCGGCCTACAAGCTGAGGACCGGTCGGCACGATGGTGACCCTCCGCGGGAACAGGATGTACGAGTTCCTGGACAAGCTTTTCAACCTTGCGCTGCCGAGGGTCAGGGACTTCCAGGGCCTGAATCCGAACTCGCTGGACGGGACGGGGAATTTCACATTCGGGATACGAGAGCAGCTCGTGTTCCCGGAGATTGATTACGACGAGATCGACCGGGTACGGGGAATGGACATCACGATAGTAACGACGGCAAAGAACGACATGCATGCGCTTGCGCTGCTCAGGGGACTGGGCTGTCCGTTCCGGGCGGTGACGGTGAGCTGAGCGGAGCAGGCGGGCAAGAGGCGTCAGATATATGGCTAAGAAGAGCGTGATAGCGCGGAACGAGAAAAGAAAAGAGCATCCTACCCGTTTCAGGAACAGGTGCCGCATATGCGGGCGTCCGCGCGGATATCTTCGCCGGTTCGGGTTGTGCCGTATATGCTTCCGCCAGCTCTACCATGAAGGGGTGGTACCGGGCGTGAGGAAAGCGAGCTGGTAGAGAATGAGGTCGAGAGGAAGCATGAATCGGGCGAGATACGGCGAAACAAGGAACGAGAGGAGCAGAGATCACCTATGGTCATGACCGATCCGATAGCGGATATGCTGGCCAGGCTCCGGAATGCGACCATGGTCCACAAGAAGACGTGCGACGTTCCGTATTCGAACTTCAAGAAGGCGATCGCGAACGTCCTCAAGCAGGAAGGATTCATACTGGGCTACGACATCCGCCTGGTTAACAGCCGGAAGATGCTGCGCTTCTACCTGAAGTACGCGGGCGAGAAGGATCCGATCATCAAGGGTCTGAAGCGCGAGAGCACACCCGGGCGGAGGGTGTATGTCGGCTACAAGGAGATCCCTTACGTATTCGACGGGTTGGGAGTCAATATCCTGTCCACATCCAAGGGACTGATGACGGGCAAGGAAGCGAAGAAACGGAAGCTTGGAGGTGAGCTGATCTGCTCGGTCTGGTGATCGTACCGCGTGGATCGACCGCCATGAGTCGAATAGGCAAGAAACCCATCCTGATACCCGACGGAACGAGTGTAACAGTGAACGGCAAAGAGGTCGTCGCGAAAGGGCAGCACGGCTCCCTCAGCATCACCGTCGGTGATACGGTCGATGTGGAAGTCGCGGACGGCCGGCTAGTTGTCAGCAATGCATCAGGCTTGCGGGAGCATCGGAAATTCCACGGGCTGTACCGATCGCTCCTTAGCAACATCGTGACAGGCGTCAGCGAGGGCTTCACTCGCAGGCTGGAGCTTGTCGGAGTCGGTTACCGGGCCTCGGTACAGGGCAAGGACCTGGTGCTGGAGGTCGGGTACTCCAATCCGAAGCGCCTTCCGATCCCCGACGGGATCAAAGCGAGCGTGGAAAAGAACACGATGATCGAGCTGTGGGGGATCGACAAGCAGAAGGTCGGTCAGTTCGCGGCGGATATACGGGCGGTACGGCCGCCGGAGCCCTACAAGGGCAAGGGTATCCGATACGAGAAGGAACACGTAAGGCGCAAGGCCGGCAAGGCGGGGGCAATCGGACAGGGGATCGGATCATAGACGGTGAATTGAGATCATGGAGACGAAGAAGAAAAGGCAGTTGAGGCTGAAGAGGCATCGCCGGGTAAGAAAGAAGGTATCCGGCACCGCCGAACGACCGCGTCTGGCCGTTTTCAAGAGCCTGAAGCACTTCTACGCGCAGGCGATCGATGATGAGGCGGGCACGACTCTGGCGGCTGCAAGCAGCCGCACGCCGGACTTGAGAAGCGCCGGCGGCAGCGTCGAGGTTGCCAAGGCGGTCGGAGAGATCATGGCCGAGAAACTCAAGGAAGCGGGCATTAAAAGCATCGTCTTCGATCACGGGGGTTTCGGATACCGCGGAAAAATCGCCGCGTTCGCACAGGTGCTTAGAGACAAGGGAATGAATTTCTAATCCTGAGCCATCGGACAAACCAGGAGAGGATTCGTGATACAGGAACGAAATAGAGGAACATCGAGCACGCCGCGAGGCGACGGATCGGCGTCGAATGAAAGCACTAATGAAGGCACTGGTGATGAAGAGGTCGTCGAGGTAATCGAAGAGGAGATCATCGAGGAGATTGCCGAGCCGGCCCAGCTTCTCGACAAGGTGATCCACATCAACCGTGTGGCCAAGGTCGTGAAGGGCGGCCGGAGATTCACGTTCACGGCGCTGGTGACGATGGGTGACGGCCAGGGCAAGGTTGGGCTCGGCTACGGCAAGGCCAACGATGTTCTTGGCGCCATCAGAAAGGGACAGGAGTACGCGAAGAAAAGCATGATCACGATCCCCCTGGAAAAAGGGACAATCCCTCACGCGGTGAAGAAGAAGTTCTCGGCGGCGGTGGTACTTCTGAGGCCGGCGAGCGAGGGGACCGGAGTGATCGCGGGGGGAGCCGTCAGGGCTATTCTGGAAGTTGCTGGAGTAAGGAACATACTGGCGAAGTCGCTGGGCAGGACGAACAACCGGATAAACATCGCCCGGGCGACGTTTGAAGCGCTGAAGGAGCTCAAATCCCTCGGAGAGATCGAGGCGCGAAGGCGAACGGGCGGCGAAGATTGATTGAGAGGCAAGAAATGAAGTTATCGGAGCTTCCGAAAGATCCGGGAAGAGCAAAGAAGCGACGTCGAGTTGGGCGCGGCCTGTCGGCCGGGCAGGGCCGATACAGCGGGCGGGGTCGGAACGGGCAGAAGTCGCGCTCCGGCGGCGCCAAGCCGTACCCGTTCGCGGGCGGAGCGCTGCCTTTGTACAGGCGCATACCCAAGATCGGCGGCTTCAGGAACCCGACCCGAGTGGAGTATGTGCCGGTCAACCTCGACGATCTGGCCGCGCTGGAGCTTCCCGAAGGTACCCGCGTGAGCCCGGCCCTTCTCAAGGAGAAGGGGCTCGTGGTTCAGCGGAATGCACGGGTGAAGCTGCTCGGGCGCGGCGATATTGTCAGGTCGCTGTCAATCGCGGTTCATGCCGTTAGCAAAAGCGCGAGAGAGAAGGTCGAGGCCGCGGGCGGGAGCGTTGAGATTATCGCCGGGCGTCGTGAAAAGGAAAACAGGCAGGCAGCCGAGCCATCCGGAAGCGACGAATGAGCGAACGAGTTGAGAAAGGGCCGACAGGGTGAACGAAAAGATACTCACAGTCTTCGTGAACGCCATGCAGGTACCGGATCTGCGCAGGAGGATCTATTTTCTCCTGGGCATGTTCGTACTGTTCGTTTTCGGATCGCACATCCCGGTTCCGGGAACCGACGCGGCGAGGCTGATAGAGTTCTTCGAGAAATCAACCGCAGGAGGCGGGACGCTGATCGCGCTTTTGGACATGTTCTCCGGAGGCGCGATGAAGCGCTTCAGCATCTTCGCACTCGGCGTCATGCCCTACATCAACGCGAGCATTATCTTCAACCTGCTCGTCGTGATCATCCCTCAGCTCGAGGAGCTTCAGAAGGAAGGGGAGGCTGGAAGAAGGCAGATTCAGCAGTACGTGAGGTATTCGACGGTATTCCTTGCATCGTTCCAGGCCATAGGCTTCCTGACCATGTTCCGCCAGTACAACGTGGTGGTCGCGGCAGGCGAGGGATTCGCGCAGTACGGCAGCCTTGCGCTGATAGTGGCCACGATGACCGCCGGTACTTTCCTCTTGATGTGGATGGGCGAGCTGATAACTGAGCACGGGGTCGGCAACGGCGTGAGCCTTATCATCTTCGCGGGAATCGTCTCGAGGATACCGCTGACGTTCACGCAGGATGTCGTCTCGGCAGCCAGCAGAGGCACCGGCGAGGCGGTAAGGCTGGTGGCCCTGTTTGCGGCCCTTTCGGTCGGCATGATCTGGTGCATAACGTTCATGCATCTCGCGGAGCGCCGAATCCCCATTCATTACGCCAGGCGCGTAATCGGCAGGCGCTTCACTGAAAAGCACACGCACTACCTGCCGCTCAAGGTCAACATGGCGGGAGTAATTCCGATCATCTTCGCGATCTCGGTGCTGATGTTCCCGGGGACAATCGCGACGTTCTTCGACATCAACAGCGACAACGAGGTGGCGAGGTGGTTCGCCTACTACTTCGGCAACTGGTTCCCGAACAGCTGGCTTTATTTTGTCCTGTATGCCGTCCTGACGATAATCTTCACTTACTTCTATACAGCCGTGACCTTCAACCCGAAGGACATAGCCGAGAATCTCAAGAAGAACGGCGGTTACATACAGGGGGTCAGACCCGGCCCGAGGACCGAGGCATATATCAGCCGGATTCTAGAGCGAACGACTTTCCTTGGGGCCTTGTATCTCGCAGCGGTGGCGGTCGTGCCGAGCGTCATGTATTTCTACTGGTTCCGGAGCATGTCGACTCTGAATCTGATCGGAGGAACCAGCATCCTGATCATGGTGGGTGTCGCCCTTGACACGGTCAGGGAGCTGGACGCGCGGCTGACGATGCTGAGGTACGAAAGCGCGCTCGGATAGCGTGACAGCGCTTGCGGACGGGGATTAAGAAGGTATAATTGATTATTTGTGCAAGAAAGGGCTAATTGGCGGCCGGATGACGAAATGCCGGTCAACAGGGGGGATAGAAAAGACAGAATGACGGAGTACGTCAGGCACATATTGATTTTCGGGCCTCCGGGAGCCGGCAAGGGCACCCAGGCAGCCGATGTGGCCGGAAAGATCGGAGTGAAGCACATCGACACCGGCAGCATCATCCGCGACAACATCGCCGATGAGACCCCGCTGGGAGTCGAGGCGAAGGGCTACGTGGAGAAGGGCGAGCTGGTGCCGGACGAGCTGATCATTCGGCTCATACGCGACCGCCTGCAACAGCCCGAGGTGGCCGACGGATGGCTTCTGGACGGATTCCCGAGGTCACTGGAGCAGGCCAGGGCTCTCAGCCAGATGGGACCCGGCGGGACCGAGCCGGTGGATCGGGTCGTGAGCCTGGAAGCGCCCGAGGAACTGCTGGTAAGGAGGCTGACTTCGAGAAGGATCTGTCCGAAGTGCAAGGCGGTCTACAACCTGGTGAGCATGCCGCCGAAAGAAGACGGGAAGTGCGACCTATGCGGTACCGGGCTTATACAGCGTGCGGACGACAACGAGGAATCCGTGCGCAACAGGTTCAGGGTCTATTACGAATCGACGGCCCCGATCGCCGACTATTATCGCGAGAAAGGGCTGATCGTGGCGGTGGACGCCGATGGAGTGCTCGAGGAAGTCACTCAGCGAATTCTGACCGCGCTGGAAGCTGACTGACTGAGGATATGCCGAAAGAAGAAGCGATAGAAATCGAAGGAGAAGTAATCGAGGCTCTTCCGAACGGAATGTTCAAGGTTCGGGTGAAGCTTGGCAGGGAAGAGCATGACGTTCTGGCGCACATATCGGGCAAGATAAGAATGAGCTTCATCAGGATAGCGCTTGGAGACAGGGTGAAGGTGGAGCTCAGCCCGTACGATCTGAAGCGAGGGAGGATAGTGTGGCGACTGAGATGACGGCGGGAAGGACTGATAAGCGATGAAAGTACGCGCAAGCGTGAAAAAGATATGTATCAAGTGCAAGATCATCAAGCGTCACGGGCGCCTGATGGTGATCTGCGAGAACCCGCGCCACAAGCAGCGCCAGGGATGAAGATGAAAAGGAGCGAAGGCAAGTGCCTCGAATAGCGGGAGTAGACATACCGAACCGGAAGCGAGTGGAGATCGCCCTGACGTACGTCTTCGGCATTGGGCGAACCTCATCGCGGAAGATACTCGATGCGGTCGGGGTGGACCGAAACAAGCGCGCGCAGGACCTGACCGAGGACGAGGTCGTGAGGATTCGCGAGGCGGTCGAGCGGGAATACACGGTCGAGGGCGATCTGCGAAGGCAGGTTGTCGAGAACATAAAGCGCAAGATGGAGATCGGGTGCTGGGCGGGTCTGCGGCATCGTCGCGGGCTCCCGGTACGCGGCCAGCGCACGAGGACGAATGCGCGAATGCGCAAGGGTCCGGCGAAGACGGTAGCGGGCAAGAGAAAGAGACCCGGGAAGTAAAGATGAGAGCAACGAACCATGGGTAAGCGTGGAAAGAGAACAAAAGGTGGAAAACGTCGGGCCAAGCGGCAGGTGCCGCACGGCGTGGCGCACATAAGGTCCACCTTCAACAACACGATAGTCACGATCACCGACCTCGAAGGGAACACCCTGGTGTGGTCTTCGGGCGGCGCGAAGGGCTTCAGGGGGTCGAGGAAATCGACCCCGTTCGCGGCCACACAGGCTGCGAGGGACTGCGCCCGATCGGCCCAGAGCATGGGCATGCGCCGCATCGATGTCTATACCAAGGGCCCCGGGAGCGGTCGAGAGGCCGCAATCCGGGCGCTTATGTCAAGCGGTCTGGAACTCGGAATTGTGAAAGATGTGTCCCCGGTGCCGCACAACGGGTGTCGACCCCGGAAGCGGCGAAGGGTATGACTATACAGGGGTGAAACAGAGACTTGTCTCGTTACACAGGACCAGTTTGCCGATTCTGCAGGCGTGAGGGAACGAAGCTTTTCCTCAAGGGCAGCAGATGCTTCGGCCCGAAATGCTCCATGGAGGAAGGGCGCAACCCGCACCCTCCCGGCGGACAGCGTTTCGGCCGTCGCAGGACCACATCCGACTACAACTCCCAGCTTCGGGAGAAGCAGAAAGCCAAGCGCATATACGGCATCGGCGAGCGGCAGTTCAAGAATTACTACAAGAAGGCGGACCAGAAAAAGGGCGTAACAGGCGATCAGCTCATAGAGTTCCTTGAACGGCGGCTCGATAACGTAGTCTATCGGATGGGGTTCGCGGTATCGAGGAACCAGGCGCGCCAACTGGTCAGCCACGGCCATTTCCTTGTCAACGGCCGCACCACCAATGTCCCCAGCTTCCAGCTCAGGGACGGCGACAGCGTTCAGGTCAAGGAGCAAAAGCGGAAATCAGCACCTTTCCAGGAAATCGTAAACCTCAAGCCCGAGGACTGCACATATCCCTGGATTGAAATGGACTATTCGAAGCTCAGAGGTACTTTTAAACATGCTCCCCAGAGGGGCCAGTTCGATCATCAGATTCAGGTGAATCTGATAGTCGAGTTTTATTCCCGATAACGGGTACAGGAGGGATGGACCCTTCATGACTAATGTAATAGTTGTGGACAAGGAATCACGCGAAAAGATCGGGTTCGAGCGGAGTGTCGAACTGATCGATCGACTGAATCAGGTGAGACCGACGATCTCTGAGGAGCCGGTAGAGGAGGAGCCGAACTTCTCCAGGTTCATTATCACCCCACTGGCCCAGGGTTACGGTACTACTCTCGGCAACGCCATCCGTCGAGTGCTCATCTCGTCCATTACCGGCAGCGCGGTGAGCTACATCAGGTTCGAGAAGACGCTGCATGAGTACTCGACCATTCCAGGGGTTCAGGAAGACGGTATCGAGCTCTTGCTGAACTTCAAATCCCTCCAGGTGCACCTGAAGGGAACCGACAACTACGCGATCCTGACCTTGGACGCGCAGGGGGTCGGCGAGGTCAAGGCGAAGGATATCAAGCCGAATCCCGATGTCGAGTTCCTTGATCCCGAGCAGCACCTGGCCACGCTGACCGACGCGAAGGCCCATCTCAAGGTCGAGATAGGAGTCGGGCGAGGGGTCGGTTACGTGCCCAGCGAGAGGCACGCGGTGGCTACGCTCAATCCCAAATGGGGAGACGTGAGCAGGCCCCCGCTGGGTGTGATTCTCATGGACAGCAAATTCTCGCCGGTCCTGAGGGCCAATTACGCCGTCGAGAACACCCGCGTCGGGCAGGATACCGAGCTTGACAAGCTGACCGTGGAAGTCAAGACCAACGGCTCGATCAGCCCGAAGCAAGCGATCAGCGAAGCGGCCAGTATCCTGACGAGCTACTACAGCCTATTCTCGGCGTTCCCGGAGGGCGCGGACAGATACGAGTTCGCAATGGAAACGCCGTCACAGGCCGAGGGCATACTGGCCCAGCCTGTGGATATTCTCGACCTTCCCATCCGTCCGGCGAACTGCCTAAGGAAGATGGGAATCCAGACCATCGGGGAGCTTATACAGACTCCCGAGAGCGAATTACTGAAGATCAGGAACTTTGGAGAGAAATCTCTGAAGGAAATCAGGGACAAGCTCGAGCCGATGGGCCTGGAGCTGCCATCCGGGCCGTCCAGAAGGCGGCGCTCGAAGAAGAAGTCGGAGTGATGATCCGGACAAAGCGGATCGTGTTTATCGATGAGACATCTTCACGGACATAAGAAACTCAACCGGGCGACCGATCAGCGCCTGGCACTGCTCAAGGGCCTTGCCAAGAGCCTGATCGAGCACGGCGAGATAACGACATCCGAAGCGAAAGCCAAATCGCTCGTGCGCTTCATGCAGAAACTGGTGAAGTGGGCGCGAAAGGGCGATGTCGCAAGCCTGAGGCAGATCAGGAAGCAGATTGACGATCGCGATGCAATCAACAAGCTCACGAACGAGATTCTCCCGAAGCTGTCGGAGGAATCCGGGGGCGAGGTGAGCATGTTCAGCGCCGGCAAGCGTCGAGGAGACGGCGCCGAGCTTGCGGTTGTCACTTTCAATTTCGTCGAGTGATCCCACCATGAACGGTGGGTCGAATAGAAACGGCGGGGATAACAGGAACCTTGACATCGCGAACCGACCGCTCTTGCGAGCGTTCCGGGCCACGATCGCGTACGACGGCGGCGGATTTTCCGGCAGCCAGCTCCAGAAGAACCGGCGCACGGTGCTCTGGGAAGTAAACAAGGCCCTTTCCAAGGTGCTCGCGCATCCGGTAAGGGTGAAGGTCGCGAGCAGGACCGACGCCGGGGTGCACGCGACCGGTCAGGTCATCGCCTTCCGCACCAGCGCCTGGCGTACTCCCGAGCAGATCCGACGCGGCCTGAACGGGCTGCTTCCGGAAGACGTCAGGATGACCGAGTGCGCTGAGACCGACTTTGGATTCCATCCGCGGCACTCGGCGGTAGGCAAGGTCTATCTCTACCGCATCCTCCGGGCGAAGGAGCTTCCCCCGATGTCCAGGCAGTATGTCTGCTTCATCGAGGAGCACAAGCCGTTCGATGCGGGATTGCTGAAGAGGATCGCCGCGCTTCTGGAGGGCGAGCACGATTTCAGGAGCTTCTCGCCCAGGCTGGAAGAGGGCGAGAACCCGGTGAAGACGATATGGCACGCCGGGGTAACCGAAGACCAGTCGCTGATCGAAGTTCGATTTGTCGGCTCCGGGTTTCTGTACCAGATGGTGCGGAGGATGATGGGACTCCTGATAGCGATTGCGGGGGGACGCGAGACGGAGGAAACGTTGAGAAACGCCCTTGAGGAACCGTCGAAGGGGAGCGTTAAGTATAATGCGTCTCCCAAGGGGCTTTTCCTGGATCGAGTGGTGTACTCTCAGGAGGAGCTTGAGCAGGTGCTGAACGAATCGGTCGGTTCGTGATTGACGGGAAACACAGAAAGCACGCGATCGGCGGTTGAGCCGGTCGCAGGGATAGTACCGATGGTCAAGACTTACACACCGAAGAAAGAAGCCGTGGAGCGTCGATGGTACATTATCGATCTCGACGGTCTGGTGCTCGGACGCGCGGCGAGCGCGATAGCCGTGGTTCTGATGGGCAAGCACAAGGCGGAATGGGCGCCGCATGTCGATGCGGGCGATTTCGTGGTTGCCGTCAATGCCGCGAAGGTCCGGGTAACCGGCAGGAAAGAGACGGACAAGCTCTACTGGCGTCATTCGGGATACCCGGGAGCGATCCGAAGTCGCACGTTCCGCCAGATGATGCAGCGCGATCCGAGGAGGGTGATCGAGCTTGCGGTGAAGAACATGCTGCCGAAGAACCGGCTCGGGAGATCGCTCCTGAGGAAGCTGAAGGTGTACGCGGACGAGGGTCCGTCGCACAAGTACGAGGCACAAAAGCCGGAACCGTTTCCGGAACATGTTCTTGACCGGATGGTACGAGGAGAGAAGAAATAATGGCAGAAGTGAGCTATGTATGGGGAACCGGAAAGCGCAAGTGTGCGATCGCTCGCGTTCGTCTCACCCGTGG
>CAYLVL010000070.1:0-10594 GCA_964387135.1 uncultured Planctomycetota bacterium | reverse complement strand
GTCGACGGGGCGCTGGTCGGAGGAGCGAGTCTCGATCCGGGGCAGTTCCTTCAGATCGCGCGCGCGATAGCGACGGCGGGTCGGGGAGGCGCATCTTGACATGGCGGTTGATGTCCGTCGACGTCGAATCGGTTCCGGCGATCGTGCGGTGGAGATCGTCGATGTGGTGGGGCGGCTAGACACGCCGGGCGGTGCGCTTCTGAGAACGTCGATCCAGGAAGCATTGAAGGAAGGATCGGCGCTGATAGCCATCAATCTTTCCGAATGCAAGGAAATTCATCGTGAGATGGTGGGGACCCTGCACTCGCTTGCGAAGGCATGCAGGCGCGCGGGCGGCGGGCTTGTGATCTGCGGCGCGGTCGGTGATGTCGGCGAGTATCTCAAGGCATTCGGCGACAGGAGCCTCGCGCCGTGGTTCGACAGCGAGAGAGACGCGGTGCTGGCGCTGGGGGGGAAGGTCGAGCCTGAGAGCAGCGACGATGAATCTGGGGAGCCGCCGGTTGTGGTTGCGCTCGGCGTGAGCGATGTATTCAAGAAGCTGTTCTGGAAGCTCGGGGCGCTGGGAGGAAGGCCGGTGGCGAAGTTCGACAGCACCGAGTCGGCGCACGAGTTTCTCAGGAAGCGCACGATTCACAGCCTGATAGCGGACGCCGATCTGAATCCGCACGAAACCGCCCGGTTCATAAAGCAGATCAGGACGACGCCGGATGTCAGGGGAATCGGCATTTTTCTTGTGGGCCCGCCGTCGAAGAGGAACGTGGGACGGGCGCTTATGGAGGAGGGGGCCGATAATTTCGTGCCGTTCGTATTCTCCGGCGAGGAAATAGTCTCGAAGCTCGATGCCCGCGCGTTCTTCTCGCGCCTGAAGGAAGCGTACGACCACTTCGAGGCATCCCGCGGATAGACGCATAGTCAGCGAGTAAAAAATGTTTCCGGATCATGACGTGTTTGACGCTCCGAATTTCGAGGGCATGCGGTATACACACTCGAAGACCGCGATACTTTATCACGACGATTTTCTCAAGCATCGCATCCCAAACCACCCGGAAAGCCCCGAGCGTTTGATGGTAATGAAGAACGCCATCGAGGACGATCCGGTAGACGAGAGCGTGGAATGGGTTGAACCGCGTCTCTGCGAGGAGACGGACATCCTGCGATGTCACACGGGCGGGCATCACGAGGTCGTGCGCAAAGCTTCCGAGCGCGCCAAGGCGGAAAAGACGATCATCTGGCTCGATCCCGATACCGGGGTGTGCGGCGACACCTATCATGCGGCACGTCGCGCGGTCGGCGCAGTATGCCAGGGCGTCGACATGATTTTACAAAACGGGTACCAGAGCGTCTGGGGCCTGGTGCGTCCTCCCGGACATCACGCTACTCCCGATCGGGCGATGGGCTTCTGCCTCTTCAACAATGCGGCATGCGCGGCGGAATACGCGAGAGCGGTACACAAGCTGGAGCGCGTGATGATTATCGACTACGATCTTCATCACGGCAACGGCACGCAGGAGATTTTTTACGAGGATCCCGGGGTGCTCTACACGTCGATTCACCAGTCATATCACTATCCGGGTACCGGGCACATAGACGAGATCGGGGCGGGCGAGGGCAGGGGGTACACTGTGAATTTCCCGGTTCTGGCGGGAAGTGGTGACGGAGAGAACGCGCTTTATCTTCGTGAGGTAGTTGCGCCGGTGGCGTGGCAGTTCCGGCCGCAGCTTCTGATCGTATCGGTCGGCTTCGACGCGCACATCAGCGATCCCCTCGGATTCCTGAGGCTGTCGAGCAAGCAGTACGGGAAGATCGTCACACTTCTTCGCGCGCTGGCGACAGAGCTGGACACCGGCGTGCTCTACACGCTGGAAGGCGGGTACTCATTGGAGGCGCAGGCGGAGAGCGTGGTTGAATCGTTGATCGCGTCGGTCAAGGAAAAATTCGACGCGGGTGATCTGCCGATGCCGTATCGACCGTCCCAGGGGGCCATAGCCGCGCTCGACCGTCTTCGCAAGGCCTTGAAGGGCATCTGGGATCTCTAGGACCGGCGATGTTTCATCCCCGCCTGATTCTTCGGAGGTGTGTTGGGAGAATCCAGATCAGCAGAACGCAGGCCGCAAGGAGTCCGACGAGCACGATCGGGCAGACGACGGTGATCGCCCATCGGAGGGTGATCAGGGGTGACGACGGCGTTAGAAGAAACTCGATGAGAACCGGTGAGGCGGCGAGGAAGGTGGCGATTGCAGGCAGCCTTCCCATCCGGTCCGGTTTAGCCGGGCTGTCGTTCGAACTTGATGCGTCGCGCCTTTGAATCATGCTCGCGGGAACGAGGAGCGAATCGATCGCCGTGAGTATCGGCAGGAAAAGGAACACGCACAGTACGGGCATGAAAACACTTATTGAGAGGTAGAGGATGTCGAGGGGGAGGGTGCCTCTGCTTCCCGAGTCGATAATGAGCAGGGCGAAAATTACGGCATTGCCGAGGAGCGGCAGGAGAGCGCGAAGTGTGATATTCCTGAAAGCATATTGTAAGTGGGTCGCGATTGTGGCAACGACGATCTCGGTCTCGGTCAGCGGCGTGGACAGAAGCAATTCCAGTGCGCTGGAACTGTCGAGCGGGGAGGGATAGTTCCTCACTGCGATCATCTGCGCGGGCCATCCGGCGAGATGCAGTCCGGCCAGCATTATGAAAGGTCCGAGGAGGATTACGATTGCGACGATGAATCCTGCGAGTGCGGGGAGGCTCCTGTCAATAAGCCATGCTGCGATGAGGGCAACAGTTATCCACGTCTGCCAGGCGATGTGGCGCTGAGGGGCAAGGGCTTCGACGAGGATGATCCGGTTCTTATGCAGATCCAGGAGGTAGTCATAGAGCGGGTTCCGCGACAGGTCGAAAAGGCGGTGGAGTGCTGGAATCCGGCTGTCGTTTTCAGGGCACATAGATGGCGCCCAGGATCTTCTGCACCACGTCCTCGCTCGTGACCTCCTCCGCCTCAGCTTCGTAGGTGAGCAGGATACGATGCCTGAGCACGTCCATGCACATCGCCTTCACATCGTCTGGCGTGACAAAGCCCCGACCGTTGAGGAACGCGAACGCCTTGGCGGTCATGATGAGGTAGATGCTGGCGCGAGGGCTTGCGCCGTACTCGATGAGATAGTCGATGTCCAGTCCGAATTCCCCCGGCTGACGTGTGGCGAACACGATATCCAGCACATACTTCTTGATGTTCTCATCCACGTAGATACGGTCCACGACCTTCTGCATTTCCAGGATCTTTTCGGGCGTGATCGCGGGGTTCAGGTCGATGTTTGCCCCGGAGGTTATGCGGTCGATTATGAGCGACTCCTCGTTGCGCCACGGGTAGGTGACCTTGACCTTCATCATGAATCTGTCGAGCTGTGCTTCGGGCAACGGATAGGTCCCCTCGGTCTCGATGGGGTTCTGGGTGGCCATCACGAGGAACGGGTCGGGAAGCTTGAATGTCTGGTCGCCGATGGTGACCTGCTTCTCCTGCATGGATTCGAGAAGTGCGGATTGTACCTTTGCGGGAGCGCGGTTTATTTCGTCGGCAAGCAGGAGGTTGGCAAACACCGGTCCGAGCCTGATTGAGAACTCGGTGGTCTGGGGATTGTAGATACGCGTTCCGATGATGTCGGCAGGGAGGAGATCGGGAGTAAACTGGACTCTCGAGAATTTCGCGCCGATTGCGGTAGCCAGCGACTTGATGGTCAATGTCTTGGCAAGGCCGGGAACGCCCTCGAGCAGGATATGTCCACGGCACAGGAGGCCGATAATGAGCTTCAGGAGCATGTCGTCCTGCCCCACGAGTATGCGCTTGACCTCGTCAAAGACCGACTGGATATCGGGCTGGTAGCTTTCGCACTCGCGTCCGAGCGCCTCAATCTCCCTGGAGATGGCGCTCGTAGTAGGTGGGGGCATCTGGGGTGTATCCGGCATAAAGATCCTCTCTGTCAGTCTAAGTTTATCGCTAAAATCTTAAGCAAACTTAATCAACCTTTTACGCTGTCAATCTCTCCTGCATCACCCGGCTTTGTGCCAAGAAGCGTGTCGGCGGCCCTTTCGA
This sequence comes from uncultured Planctomycetota bacterium, assembly GCA_964387135.1. Lineage (GTDB taxonomy): Bacteria > JAJVIF01 > JAJVIF01 > JAPKYR01 > JAPKYR01 > CAYLVL01. The sequence goes on along the minus strand of CAYLVL010000070.1, from coordinate 6,515 downwards.
CAACTCGAGCGATGTCATTGTTCCCGGGACGTGTCTTCGCGTACTTGACCCAGTCGCAGTCATTCATCAACTGAAGCACACCCCTTATTCTCGTATCCAGGCGTTTCTGCCGATTAAACTCCTGCCTGATTTCCCAGGCAGTCCTGTCGGCGGTCGGGACCTCGTAGCGCTTCGTGATGTACTTCCGAAGCACTTCATCGACGGAATCATAATACCCTTTTACAGCCCCTTCGTCATCCGCCGAGGGCAGCACGAGCTTTCTGATCTCGTCATATGCCGCCTGCTCGGGAGTGCGCGGGCTGATTGGGAGAGGTGCCGGTGGGGGTGCAATTCGAGGTCTCCGTTTCATGTAAAACCATGCGGCGACAAGACCAGCAAGGACCGCCAGGAGGACTGCCGCGATGGCGTAAGTCCACCACCAGGGCAGGGAGCCCTTCACAATGGGGCTTGCCGGACGGGGAGCGTCCTCGTGGACCTCGACGGTAACCGGGTCGATCACAAGCTCTTGCTCGTCGCCGGAGGCATCAGTATAGCTCATTCTGAAAGGCCCGATCGAGTAGGCTCCCGGCTGGTCGGCCGTGTATTCAGCCACGAATGTGTAGGTAGTCTCGGTACGGGCGCCGGATGAGACGATGCTCATGCCCTGGTTGATCCTGTGCGTATTGAGGTTCAGACCTGTAGGGGTGGGGAAAGCGGGCTGACGCACCTGCGCCTGCTCGTCGGCGGTGATCTCGAGGATTACCTCGAAGGGCACACCGAGACGGACAAGCCTGGGATTCGCGGTGGCAGTGCCTGTGACTTCGGCCAGAGCTGCTACGGGGAGCAGGGCAAACGCGAGGATCGCGAGCACGGTATTGAGGAAAGCACGCTTCATCACTGCTTACTAATTCAAGAGGTACGACACACCGGGACGGCACAGGTTCGGCGATTACAGCCGTCCGGAGGCGATGCTAGCACAAGGCGATACGGCATGGCAATCGGGTGGTGGGAGCGTGGAAAAGTGTGAAAAGCCGGAAATAACGGCTGCTTACGGGTTGACGATGGCGATATAATGTGATATAATATGCTGCACTTGGACGAAAAAGGCAAACCCGTCGCGAGGCGGGGACGCAAAGCCGAGGGCCTCGACGAGGCGGCCGGGCTGCCGAACCGGGTTCGCTTGGAACATCTGCGAATTCCCCGGCGCCGCCGGGGAATTTTTTAAGCGCAGGTTCGGCACCCTTTCCAGGGATGGATGGAAACGGGTGCGCTCGACAATGATTGCGGAGGTGATTGCTCAGATAATAGATTCTCTTGAACAAATGTAATTATACCCATCTCATCGGGCAATCCTCGAAGGGAGGCTGGTAGTTGAGCAGTAACAGCCCGGACGAAAACGGGAATCGCTCTAGACACGATGGCGACGCAAAAACGGGAAATACCTTTGTGGTGTCAATCGGCTCCACTTTCGACACGGTCGTAGGACCTTTCAGTCGTGATTGAAACCAAGAGTTCATGACGAGCGATGCCCCGGCACAACGCCGGGGCGTTGCGCGTTTTGTGTCCCACTTGGTTATTGCCGATATTCGGTTATAATGTGCGTGGACGTGGGTCATTCGAGGAGGAGTACCAATGAGGCGTGCGGCTTTTTTCCCCATTGTGATGGCGATCCTGCTGGCGGTTGGATGCTCAGGAGGCAAAGAGACGCTCCCGACCGAGCCCGCTGTCGATGCAAGTCCGCAGATCAGTCATTCGAGCTCTACGGGCAACCACATGCTATGGGGCCTGTGGTTGTTCAAGCTGAGCGAGGACCACCGGTCCATTGATGTGTATCCCGTGCGACTCGCCGGCATGCATCTCAACGTGCTCAACCTGCTCCAAACCAGGCCGTGCACCCACTGTCTGAGAGTGAGCAACATCGTGCATCATCCGCCCGATGAGATCACGTTTGATCTTACGCTGGTGCATCCTTTCCCGGGGCTGCCGAAGTACACCGGGTTTGATGTTCGGGCGATTTTCATTTCCGGCGCAGATTATGAATTCCCCGGGTTGGGCAGGACGATTTCGTGGTCAGGCAATCATCCGCGCATGCTGGACTACGACGGCTACACATCGGTGTTCAATCCGACGGAGTATCCCGAGAGCGCGCCGGTGCTTCCGGTCTTCAAGTACATCCGAGGGCACTTCGCACGCGGCGGCAATCCATCATCAACCCTGAATCCGTACATAGCATTCTGGACCGAGTCAACTCGACGGATGTTTGAGACCGGAGGCTATCAGACGCTGCCAGTGCGACTCAGAGTTCCGGGCGGTCCGCTGGAATTTGGCTATGCTGTAGACGCGTGCTGGCATCCTCCGGACGGCGACGTGATCGATCCAGTCGTTGATTTCCCGCCGGAGGCCAACTGCCCGGAGGCGTATGAGGTGAACGTCCATGTTTTTGACGGTCTGGATCCGGAGCCGGGCACCTTTGCGAACGTTGAAGTGGAGGTCCACGACTGGCAGGGGATAAATTCAATAGGAACGGTGACTTTGGAAGTGCCGGGCCTGATGTCATCCCCGGTCGAGTTCATGAATTCCACGATTCTCGGCGAGGACAGCTGCGTTTTCACGGGAACCATAGCGAACGAGCTTGGAGCCGGATACGGCGACTACCCGATGCTGGTGAGGGTAACGGAGGCGCAGCCCGATCCGAATCTTGGAGAGATCGATGCTTGGCAGTTCGTGTCGGTCGGTATCAAGGAGGGATGGGTGCGAACCTGGGGGGGGCTTGAAAGCGACATGGCAACTGACGTGGATTTGATTAACGAGGACATCCTTGTACTTGCCGAGTTCGAGGGCACAGTCGACTTCGATCCGGGACCGGGCGTGCATGAGCGGACGTCGGCGGGCGAGAGAGATGTGAGCCTGTCCAGGTTTGACGGTGACGGCAATTTCATTTCGGTGCTGACATGGGGGAACGATCAATATGATGAGGGCAGTGGGCTGGCGGTGGACGGCTTCGGAAACATCCTCGTGACCGGCACATTCTACGGAACCGTCGACTTCGATCCCGGTCCGGGTGTCGAGGAGCGAACGTCCGAAGAGGGGCAGGATGTCTACGTCTGCAAGTTCGATTCATCGGGGGTATTGCAGTGGGTTCGGACGTTCAGCGGCGTGAGAGACAAGAGAGCCAATGAGGTCGCTGTGGATGAGAGCGGGAATGTGTACGTCACCGGATGCTTCCACGGCACGACCGATTTCGATCCGGGTCCTGGAGTTGAGGAACGGAAGTCGATAGGAATTTATGACATTTACCTCGTGAAGCTGGATCGACAAGGGGAATTCGTGTGGGTGCTCGTATGGGGCGCACGGAGCCCGTCTTCCGAGGAAGGCAGGGGAATAGCCTTCGACGATGCAGGCAACGTCTATGTCTGCGGAGAGTTCAGGGAAGAGGCGGATTTCGATCCGGGTCCGGATGAGGAATGGCATGATGGAAATGGAGCGACCGACGCGTTTGTGTCCAAGTTCAGCCAGGAGGGGGACTATTACTGGGCCTTGACATGGGGCGGTTTTCACCACGACTGTGCGTGGGCGGTTGACGCGGACTCGAATGAGCGGCTCTACGTAGCCGGGAATTTCGCCTACACGGTCGATTTCGATCCCGGTCCAGGAGTGGAGAAGCGGACGGTAATGTCGAGCACTGCCGGATTCCTGAGCATGTTCAATACATCGGGGCAGTTCCAGTGGGTCTGGACAGAGAATCTTGGTCACGGATGCTTCGGTCTTGATGTGAGCCCGTCGGGCAATCCGGGCGTGTCAGGAGGCTGGTATACAAATGCCTACACAGCGATGCTCACTTCCGATTGCCAAATGCAGTGGATGAGCCGCTGGGGTTTTGGTCCATACTCGAACAGCGCTACGGGCGGGCGAATGTGCATCGATGATGAGGAGAATGTGTACGTCGTCGGCAGATTCGAATACACATGCGATTTCGATCCCAGCGAGAGCGTAGAACATCACAGGTCGAACGGCGAGGATGATTGCCACCTGATCAAGCTGTTGCCGGGCGGAGTCTGGTAGGATGCAATCAAGTGTCGGGATCGGCAGTGACGGAATCGAGGAGTGTCTGTAGTTCCGTATTCTCAATCGGCGCAATCTCGCCGGGTGTGAGAAGATGCGAGGTGATGGGGCCGTGCGCGATTCGCACGAGCCTGAGCACGTGGTATTTCATGGCGGCGAGCATCTCGCGTATCTCTCGCTTGCGACCCTCTCCCATGATCATCTCGATCCAGTAACCTGCGGTGGGGTTCTCCTCATCCGGGGGCTGCGGACCCATACGCGCGATCTTCAACGCTCTCACCGTGTATTCCTTCACCCTGATGCCTTTTATGAGCAACTGCAAATCGGTTTCGTCAGGACGTCGGTCGACAAGGACGCGATAAGTCTTCGTTACCTCGTGGCTGGGATGGGTCAGCTTCTGGAGAAGGTCGCCATCGTTTGTAAGGATGAGAAGTCCCTCGCTGTCGCGATCGAGACGTCCGGCGGGCACGACTCCATCGGGGATGTCGTTGTCGCGGAGGAAATGGGCAACGGATTTCCGCTTCTGCGGGTCGTCGAGGGTCGTGACAACTCCGCGAGGCTTGTAGAATTTAAGGTAGAGAAGCGAGGGAAGGTTGAGTGGATTACCATCGAGGCGGACAGAATCCTTCCCCGGCTCGACGGTTGTGGAGAGATCGAGGCAGGGCTTGCCGTTGACGGAAATACGACCGGACTTGATCAGCAGATCGGCTTCTCTCCTGCTGGACGCTCCGGATCGGGCTATGTAGCGGTTAAGGCGCATGGATGATCTGTGGGATTTGAGGCACCCACAGGCACGAGCATTATAGAACGATTCAACTTCATAGGGCTGAGCCTGTGGGCGGCACCCGAGGCCAAATCTCACGGCCATCGGACCAGACTCTGGATATTTTCTGAGCGTTTATGTCCCAGAGAAGTGTCTGATAGATGTCGCGATATCGGCTGCGGCTCTGCTGGTCGGGCGTGACGAGAATCATGTCGGCGCACGATCCGATCCTCAGGTCGCCTACCATGTCCTCCATGCCTAGGGCTCTCGCCGGATTCGTTGTTACCATGCGAAGGACGCTCTCGGCAGGGAAGGTGTCGGTCTCGCCTGTTAGTGCTCTTTGCATCAGGACGAATCGACGCATTTCCTCGAACAGGTCGTAAGTCTCGCCGCTCGCAGGACTGTCGGTGGCGATGCAGACGGGTATGTCCCTGTGGACCCATGCGCCGACTCTCGCGATGCCCGCTCCGAGTTTCGCGTTCGAGGTCGGGCAGGTGACGAGGGTACAGCCGCGTTCGGCGGCGATGTCGAGATCGGCATCGGAGAGGTGTACACCGTGGATGATGAGTGTTTTCTTGGTGAGCAAGCCCAGATCATCGAAGTAGGTGAGCGGCGTGCGCTTCCCATCGGGTTTCGGGATTCTGCCAAGTCGCCTGACAATCGCAAACGGTCCGGTTCCCCTGAGGAACAATTCGATTTCCGCACGTGTTTCAGCTACATGAACTGCAATGGGCAAGTTAAGCTTCTCGGAAATTTCGGCGGCCATACGTCCGACGGCTGGAGCGACCGAGTAAGGAGCGTGAGGGGCAACACCGGTGCGAAGGCGCTCGGTTGCCCTGCTGGCGGTATCTTCGATCATCGCCCTGTCTCGCTTAACGCTGCGGGTGAGGTTGAGAGAGCGGATGCCGAACACCTCGAGGAAATGAACGCCCTTCATGCCCATTTCGCTCATCGCGTCGCGTCCCCAGGGTGTGTAGTGGTCCTCCCCGAGACAGGTGATGCCGTGACGGAAACATTCTTTTATGCCGAGCCTGGCGCTCTGGCGGCACTCATCTTCGCGACGGTCGATCCCCAGCGGGATGATGTGCTTCATGATCCAGGTGTGGAAATCGGCGTCGTCGGCTAGACCACGGAACGCGGTATAGACAAGATGTGTATGAGCGTTAACGAAAGCGGGAAGGAGGATTCCGTCGGGATACGATTCGGTCGGGATGTCGGAAGGTAAATCGGATCGGGGGAGGATGCGCTCGATACGACCGTTCGACACGATGACCGCGCCGTTCTCGACTGGAGCGGCGTTGAGGGGAACGACCTTCCCGGCGGATATCGAGAAGCGGTCAGGCATGGACGATGTTCTGGTAGAGCGTCAGACGCTTTACGGGATCGAACCCGGCCTTGGATATGATTCTACACATCTCCTGCTCGTTTGTCCTGAATCCGGCACCGGCAGCCGCGACAACCTGCTCCTCCATCATGACGCTGGAAAAATCATCGGCTCCGAACCTGAGTGCGACCGATCCGACCCTCAGTCCCTGGGTCACCCACGAAACCTGGTGATGCGGGATGTTGTCGAGGATGAGTCTTGCGGCGGCCTGTAGCCTGAGATAATCCATTCCCGCCAACGGCTCGACTTCCGATTCCATTTCGGTGTTGGCGGGCTGAAAAGTCCAGGGGATGAAAGCGGTGAAGCCGCCGGTCTGATCCTGGAGGT
>CAYLVL010000069.1:0-10703 GCA_964387135.1 uncultured Planctomycetota bacterium | reverse complement strand
AACCCGACGTTCGGACACGCCTCGGGCGCAACACGCCTGCGTCATCACCCACCTCGGACGGCCTGTAAGCATGGTAACAATGCGCTTTACATTGACCGCGATCGCCGTTTATCGATGAACTTCCGGTTGAGCTGCAATTCAAGTGGTTCCGATGCTTTTTGCTACAGTCTCAATTGATGTTCTACAAATACCGACCCATGCCGCCGGTAAGGAGATCCGGATGGCGGGTGAACGGATTCGCCGACTTCTCGTGAGCGATTGTCGTGTCAGGACCGTGCCCGCAATGCACTATGGTCTCATCCGGAAGGCTGTAGAGCACTTCCGAGATGGATTTGTAGAGGTCGGGTCCGCTCGATCGAGGAAAATCGACCCGTCCCACCGACTCCTGGAACAGGGTATCCCCGACAAACACCCGTTCCCTGCCGTCATAGAAGGACATCCCGCCGGGGGTGTGACCGGGTGTCGCGAACGCCTTCAACTCAATCTCCCCCGCAGTGAATATATCACCCTCCTCAATCGGGCCGTCCATCTTGAACGGCTTGACGCCTCCCATGCCGGACATAATCGCGGTATCCCCGCCGACCGACGCGAGCAGGAAATCATCAAGCGGCGACATATATGCCTTCGCGCCGGTCATTTCCCTTAGTCGGGCTACCGCCGAAATATGGTCGAAATGCCCGTGGGTGCAGAGGATGGTGACATCCCGGATGCCGTAGTGACTTAAAACATGGTTAATCCGCTCCGGGGTCCAGCCGGGATCGATTACAAATCCGGCCTTCGCGTCCTCATCAGCGAAGACAAAGCAGTTTTCCTGGAGCGGTCCTGTGACGATGGTTTCGACTATCATCGGTGAAACACGCGAATCGATCGCAGTATACCATAAGTATTTAAGCTATAATCCAGCCCATGCGCGCGCGATGGCTACCCGTGATAACCGGACTGTTCGTCGGGGTGCTGCTCATTTCGAACATCGCCTCGGTGAAGCCGGTCAACGTATGGCGATTCACGTTCGACGGCGGCACACTGCTTTTCCCCATCAGCTACATTTTCGGCGATGTGCTTACCGAGGTCTACGGTTACCGCGCGAGCAGGAAGGTTATCTGGACCGGCTTCGTCTGCGCCGGTCTGATGGCCGTTATGCTCTACATCATCGGGCGCCTTCCCGCTCCGGCAACCGACTGGGATCCATCGGCGCAGGCCGGCTACGAGCGCGTGCTGATGCCGGTCGGCAGGATCGTCATTGCGAGCCTGATTGCGTTCTTCGCGGGCGAATTCTCCAACTCCTACGTGCTCGCGAAGCTCAAGATATTCACCAGAGGTCGCTATCTCTGGATCCGGACGATCTCGAGCACGCTGGTCGGAGAAGGGGTCGACACCCTCCTGTTCTGCCTGATCGCTTTCGTCGGCTACTTCACGACGCCGGTCCTGATCGCGGTGATTGTCTCGAACTACGTCTTCAAGTGCGGCTTCGAGATACTCGCCACTCCCCTCACCTACGCCGTGGTGATCGGTCTCAAGAGGGCCGAGGGTATGGATGTCTACGACTACCATACCAATTTCAATCCGTTCTACATCGTCGATAGGGACCTGAATGGCGGTCCCGGCGACCCGGCGTCCCACAGCGCCGGTTAGACCGCCCAACTCAAACGCGCCAACCATGTGACACAGGCTTTCATGCCCGTGATCTTGGTGGCACGGGCTTTCGAGCCCATGTCCCTCCGGTATCACGGTTCCGCCCCTCGTCCCCTTTATCTTTCAATTGTGCTACAATCCCCACAATTCCAGAGACCGCTACCTGAATTTACAGGGTATCCATCGTCCCGGAGGAATCACGTGCAAAGCTTCGAGCTATATAACCCCATTCGAATGGTATTCGGAGTAGGCGAGTTCGAGAGACTCGGCGAGCTGGCAGCCCAGTACGGCAGTAAGCCACTTGTGGTTTTCGGCCGGAAATCGGCAAGGGAATCCGGGCTTCTCGACCGGTCCGTCGACCTTCTGAAAGCCGCCGACATGGAGCCGGTCGTCTTCGAGGGCATCGAACCCAATCCCCATCTGGATACATGCCAGAAAGCCGCACGGACGGCGGTCGAGAACGGCTGCGATATGGTAATCGGTATCGGCGGCGGATCGGTGATGGACGCAAGCAAGGTGATCGCCTTCGGATTCCACGATCCCGACGGCATGTGGCGACATATCGCGCACTGGGAGGACGACTACGAGCCGGTATGTGAGGCCCTTCCGATCATCGTGGCGAGCACCCTGGCGGCCACCGGCAGCGAGGGCGATAACGGCGCGGTCATAACCAACACCGAGACAGGCGATAAGGTCGGTGTCTTCGCGGAATGCATGTTCCCGAAGGTCAGCATCATTGATCCCAAGCTCACGGTTACCACCCCTCTCGACTATACGCGGGACGGCGCTGTCGACATGGCGATCCACGTGCTTGAGAGCTACTTCAACGGCGATCCGGACGCACGCTTCTCTGATCGATGCACCGAGGGATTCTTCACCGAGGTGGTCATCGCTCTCGAAGCCGTCCTGGAAGATCCGGAAGACATCGAAGCCCGGAGCCAGCTGAGCTGGCTGGGGGCCATCGCTCTCCACGGCTTCATTAACAAGCCGCGCGGCGGCGTTTTTCCTCTCCATATGATGCAGCATCCGCTGAGCGCCTACTATGACATCTCCCATGGTCGCGGTCTCGCGCTGCTTCTCCCGAGATGGCTCAAATACGTATCGCGCGAGAATCCCGACAGGATCATCCAGTTCGGCGACCGCGTCTTCAACATGGAACTGGAGACCCATCATCCATTCGAGGCCGCCGACAAGGTCATCGAGCGGATTATCGAGTGGCTCAGTGATATCGGAGCATGGTTCTTCATGGACGATCTGGGCATCCCGAACGATCCGGAAGCATTTGAGAAGATGGCGGATGATGTCATTCGCGTCCATGGGGTCGATGGGTTCATAGGGGGCATCAAGCCGCTGGCAAAAGAGGATATCATCGAGATCTACAAGATGTGTCTGCGTCCCGGCGCGGCTGTAGCCGAAGCCGAGTCTGCTGCAGAGAATGAATTGGGAGAGCAGGCTGAGCCCGAGCCACAGGAGGAGGAATCTGAAGCCGAGGAAAAGTAAAAAGTAGAAGCTGGTTGGAGGGGCGATATTCCATCGCCCGGAGGGGCGACATGTTGTCGCCCTAATCGCACCGCGGTGCAGGCGTCGATCGTCGCGACTGAGACGCGGCATTGATCGGGCGTATCGGTCCGGCAACCGGGTGGCAAATGCGGCGACAGAATGTCGCCGCTCCGGGCGACTGCAAGTCGCCCCTCCGTAAGTGACTGAAAGTCGCCCCTCCGATCATGCCGAAGTCGGCTCCGGCGCTCCCCGAGCCCGCCCCGCCATGCTCCTTATCGACAGTGCCACAGCTCCGGCGGACAATCCCAGCATCACCAAATCAGCCGCTATCAACTCGTACTTGCCTCCTGGGATGTAATCGGTTACCAGGAGCCATACAAGCGCTCCGACGGTTGTGACGAGCATGAAAACCGCCGGCAGTATCGTAAACCAGGCGGGCTTCCCGCGCTGAAGGAGCCACACGCTTACGGCGGTTAATGTCAGAGCAGCCAGTAGCTGATTCCCAGCCCCGAAGATCGGCCACAGAAGCCGGAACGCATTGTTGTACGCCAGGACGAACATGATGACGACAGCCAGCGCCGCATTGAAAAGGTAACTCCGCATGAACGCAGGTGGATTTGGAATGATCACCCGCCACAGCTCTTCAAACAGGTAGCGATTCAGCCGAACCGCGGTGTCCAGGGTGGTCGCGATGAATCCCTCGACCATCACCACCCCGAAAATCGTCCCGACGTATGTGGGGAATCCAAATGACTTGTTCAGAAGGCCGCCCATGCCAAGCGCAAACGCGAGTATCGGATTCTGCTTGAGCCCCTCCGCAGTCGGATAGACAACGTGCATGTACTCCTCGTTGTTAAGCCCGACTGCAATCGCAATCACAACACCCAGCGCAAGTATCCCCTCCAGCACCATGCCGCCGTAGCCGATTGTCTTTGCGTGCGATTCCTTCGAGATCTGCTTCGAGCTTGTGCCCCCTGCAACGAGCGCGTGGAAGCCGGATATCGCTCCGCAAGCGATAAGGATGAAAAGCATCGGCCACAGCGGTCCCTGAGCGCCTGCTCCCGCGGCTACGTTCGTGCTCGCAAGCTGCATCGGCACTCCACGGAATCCCGCCACCAGTGTCGCAAGCCCCAGCGCAAGGATTCCCGCGTACAGCAGGAACGAGTTGATGAAGTCCCTTGGCTGAAGGATGATCCAGACGGGTATCCCCGCCGCTACCAGAGTGTAGAGGCTGAAGACGAGCTTCCAGAGGTCCGGATGGAGCCTGAGCGGAAACTTGATCCCGATCAACAGGCAGAGGGCGATTACTACAACCGCAATGATACTGGCCCAGACTACATTAATGCCTTTGCGGTACAGGAGCCAGCCGAGGATCGGCGCCAGGATCGTCACGCCGATCACCTTGGTTGACGCGATGCCGCCCACCACCGCTATCAGAGTCCCATCCTTCGTGACCGTGCGGAAGATGTTCTGCTCGGGACCGAGACCCAGGTTGGCAAGCGGCCACTCGGAAGTCAGCGCGGTGGCGGTCGCGTCGAGAAATGCGGCGCACACGATCAATACGATTACAAGCGTGAATGAGATCATCAGGAAGAAGCCCGCCGGTCCGAGTGCATCGCGAGCCATTTCCGCGATCGATCTCCCTTTCTCCCTGATGCTGGTCAACAGCGCCGACAGATCGTGTACCCCACCGATCAGCACCGTCCCGAAGACAATCCATAACAGGCACGGTCCCCAGCCGTACACGATTGCCAACGCAGGCCCGAGGATAGGACCCGCGCCTGCTATCGACGCGAAATGGTGCCCGAAAACCACGTATGGTTTCGTGGGCACGTAGTCGATCCCGTCCTCCATCGCCACCGCAGGCGTCGGGCGGCGGTCGTCCTCCTCGAAAATCCTGCATATGTAGCGTGCATAGAACCTGTACCCGAGCCAGAATACGACCAGGCCGATGATGAGTATCAGTGCTACGTTCACGGATCTCCCCCCGTCAGGAGTATGGCGGATGGTTCATTATCATTACTTCCACGAAGTCCGCTTGTCAAATCTTCGTAGCGTTGGATTTTTCCAGAAAAATCCAAAACAAGGCTTGACAAGTTACTTGTCATTATGGTAAGTTTGTTGTCAAAAGGAACGCGGAACAGCATCCGCTGAAGTCCAACAGGAAAGAAAAAGGAGACCGACAATGAACCACAGCGACAGAATCTGCCACTACTCGGGACAGAAGCGATGGAAGGGGCATCTCTTCAGTTGGATCGCCATCCTTGGGGTGGCTGTGTGGCTCGTCGCACGCTATGTCGTGTGATCGAGCACCGCTCTCCGATCCGGTCAACAGCTAATCCCACACAGGAGCGACAACCATTGAGACGACACCATTCAAGAACATCAACCGGCGGTCGCCGACACCGTATCGGCGACCCGCCGGGCGTTGAATCCACCGAAGCGCATCCCATCCTGCCGATCGTCGACAACATCATCGCGCTTTTCCATCGCCTGAAGGTTGCCGGCGAGGCTCTCTACAGCGACTGGGAGCTCTCGGCAGGAATGCGCGGAATTCTCAGAAGCCTCGATTTTCTCGGGCCTCACACCGTCCCGCAGCTCGCTCGAATGCGCACAGTGTCCAGACAGCATATCCAGTCACTCGTCAATCCAATGATCAAGAGCGGCTTCATTGAGCTGATGGATAATCCCCACCACAAGCGCTCTCCTCTCCTGTCGCTGACTCAATCAGGCAAGGAGATCGTCGACGAGATCAACCGTCGCGAGAACGAGTTTGCCGGACGCCTCAAACTTGGAATTCGCAAGGCTGACTTGAAGGTGGCCGCGGGTGTGCTGGCAGCCCTGAAAGAGTCATTCGACTCCGGCGAGATGATGGACGCGGTCGAGCAGGTCATGTCGGGGGTGAAGAGATGAACCAGAACGATGCCGCTGAGAGCGCGAGGAAGTACGAGTGCTACAAGATTCCGCGATGGCAGCGGCAGTTCGCGAAGCCGGTAGGCGTTGTCGGCGCGCTTGTCGGGCACATAATGGCGATCAAGAACAGCTCTTTGCAGGAATTCGGAGTGGAGATGCTCGATGTTCAGCCTGGAGATCGTGTTTTGGAGATCGCCTTCGGTCCCGGCAAGGCGCTGGAAATGATAGCAGCGAAAGCCACACGTGGATTTGTGGCCGGGGTGGAGATCTCCGACGTGATGGTGCGACAGGCGTCGCGACGCAACCGCACCGCTATCAGCAACGGCAGGATGGAGCTTCGCAAGGCGTCCGTGTCGAACCTGCCTTTCGAGGACGCTTCTTTCAACAAGATCTGCGTGATCAACTCAATCCAGTTCTGGCCTGACCCTCCCCAGGACCTCCTGGAGGTCAGGCGCGTGCTTGCCGACGGCGGCTTGTTCGTAATCTGTCTCCGGGAGGCTCATCCGTCGCCCGGACGTTTGACCGCTCCCGGCTTCAAGGCCGATGAGATCGAATCGCTGGCAGGCATGGTCAAGCAGGCCGGTTTTCGAGACGTCAGAATCCATCGGCGTGAATCCACCCGGAACCTCGCGTGCATATTTGCCAACCGCTGAGGGGGACATCTCCCGTTTCACATTCATTCTCTAATTGCTATAATTTTCCACACTGGATTATCCGGCGACGGGCGAACCGATATTGTTGGTTTTCGTCTTTACATGCAGACAGCCACCGAACACTCACGACCGCCTCTTCGGGAGGAGCGGCGGGAAGGACAGAACGAAATGGCAATGATTGAAGTCAGGAACCTGGTCAAGCGCTTCAAGAAGACCGAGGCCCTGAAGGGCGTATCGTTCGATATCGACAAGGGCGACATCTATGGCTACATCGGACCGAACGGTGCGGGGAAAACCACTACCATTAAAGTTCTTGCGACGCTGCTGATGCCGACGGCGGGAGAGGCTTTCATTGACGGCAGTGATGTCGTCCGCGACCCCATGAGCGTCCGCAAGATCATCGGCTACATGCCCGACTTCTTCGGTGTCTACGACGAGATGAAAGCATGGGAGTACCTCGACTTCTTCGCCGCGTGTTACCGCATCCCCAAGCAGAAGAGAGTCGGGATCATCGACGACGTGCTCGAGCTTACCGATCTCTCCACCAAGAAGGAATCGTTCGTGCACGAGCTGTCGCGGGGAATGAAGCAGAGATTGTGTCTCGCGCGATGTCTTGTGCACGACCCCAAGGTGCTCCTGCTCGACGAGCCCGCGAGCGGCCTCGATCCCCGTGCGCGAATCGAGCTGAGGGAGCTGCTCAAGGAACTCGGTCGCATGGGCAAGACCATCCTCGTCAGCTCGCACATCCTCACCGAGCTCGCCGACTTCTGCAACACCGTCGGAATCATCGAAGCGGGCGAGATGATCCTCTCCGGACGAATCGAGGACATCCTCCGTCAGATCAAGGGCCATCGAATGCTCAGAATCAAGCTGAGGGAGAATGAGGAGAAGGCCAAGGAGCTTCTGCTAACGCAGGAGAAGGTGGAAGATGTCACGATTGCCGAGCCGGGACTTCTCAAGGTCAGGTTCACGGGCGAGACGGACGATCTACCCGACCTGATGGATCTTTTGAAGGACAACGGCATACGCATAACAAGCTTCTCCGAGGAAGAGACCGACCTCGAAGACCTCTTCATGGCGGTGACGAAGGGAATCGTGACCTGAACCTGGACCCGATAAAGGCCGATTCACCATAATTCAACCCCATTAAGAAATCCCGCTGTTCATGCGCGTTTCGAATCGTCCCGCGTTAACTCTTATCTAATCTCCGCCTTTTCGGAAATCGATAATAAGTTGTGGCGCGATGCGGCCACCGGTCGATTATGGTTACACTCACAAGACTCAACGGCTCCGCCATCGTGATCAACGCCGAGTTGATCGAGATGCTGGAGACCACTCCGGACACCGTCGTGACCCTCACCAACGGCAAGAAGCTGCTGGTTCAGGAGCCTGCGGATGAGGTTATTCGACGGGTGGTCGATTATCGTCGCCAGACTCTCAAAGACCTGATTTATTACCGGGAGGAGGCGGATTCATAATGGATATCGCCACCCTGGTCGGATTTATCGCTGGAAGCGCCCTGATTGTCTGGGGTATGTCGAACGGCGGAAGCGGACTGGCGATCTTCGTCAACATTCCGTCCATCGCCATTGTGGTCGGAGGCGGTACCGCCGCAGTCATGGTCTGTTTCCCCATGCCGCAGGTGATAGGCGCAATGAAAGTGGTCAAGAACGCTTTCATGCCGCAGACCCTGCGTACCGAGAACATCGTTTCCACAATCGTCTCCTTTGCGGAAAAAGCTCGTAGAGAAGGACTCCTCACCCTGGAGGAGGACGCTGCGGAGCTTGACAACGATTTCCTTCAGAAGGCCATCCAGCTTGTTGTCGACGGCACCGATCCGGAGCTTGTAAGGGACATCCTCGAAATAGAGCTTGCCTTTCTCGAGGATCGTCACAGACTCGGTCGCGAGATCTTCGAGCAGCTTGGCGCGTTCCTGCCGGCGTTCGGCATGATCGGAACGCTGATCGGTCTGATCGCGATGCTCGCCAACCTCGACGATCCGTCATCCATCGGCGGCGGCATGGCGGTGGCCCTGCTCACCACCTTCTACGGAGCGGTGCTCGCCAACTTCGTCGCGCTGCCGATCGCCAAGAAGCTCGGCATTCGGAGCCAGGAAGAGGTCCTGATGAGACAGGTCATCGTAGAGGGAGTCCTCTCGATCCAGAACGGCGAGAACCCTCGAATCGTTCATGAGAAGCTCAAGGCGTTCTTCCCCTCGAACATGAGGAAGGGCGAGGGAGCCGAGTCCGAGGAAGAGGAGTAAACGGAATTGGCTTCGAAGAAGAAAAAGCAGGAGGGCGGCATGGCGGGCGCACCGCTGTGGATGGTCACCTACGGGGACATGATGACCCTGCTTCTGTGCTTCTTCATCCTGCTTTTCAGCTTCTCAACACTCGACCTGGTGAAATTCCGCAGCGTGATAGTCGAGTTACAGGGCGCTCTCGGAGTGCTGTCGGGCGGTCCGATGGTTCTGAACCTTGGAGATATCCCGGCCAAGCAGCTCACCGACAATCCATCCGCAAGCACGAGGCAAATGGAGAAAATCCAGGAGAAGATTGAGGAGAAGGTCGCTGACGAAGGTCAGGAAGGCTCGATCCAGACTACGCTGGATGAGCGCGGCCTGATGATCCGCTTCACGGATACCGTCCTGTTCGATCTGGGCAAGGCCGATATCAAGCCTGAAGCACTGCCCGTGCTTCAACTCGTCGCCGAGGAGATCGCAACGGTGTCGAATCCGGTGCGGATCGAGGGACACACCGATCCTACACCGATTCATACGGTCGAGTTCCCGTCAAACTGGGAGCTTTCCACCGCGCGGGCTACCGCGATTATCCATTTCATGATCGAGAGCGGGGGAATTGACCCGGTTCGACTCAGCGCAGCGGGATTCGCGTACTACCATCCGGTTGTGCCGAATAATACGCCGGAAAACCGGGCGAGGAATCGACGGGTCGACATAATCATCCTCAAGTCGGATGAAGAGGAAACCCGATCGGCGCCCGAGCCGACCGGGGAGCCAAGGACGCCGGAGGTGGAGCCGATCGATCTTCTTATCGATATCGAACAGGGCATCGGTCCGGTGGAGATGGCCGGGGGCGATTCCCATACTGGTACGGGGGCGGAAGACGAATCTCCGCAAGATGAAGAAACCGGCAAGGCGGCTGAACCAGTCCAGGACACGGAGGAGATTGAAACCCAAGACGGTGGTTAGAGGCATTGTCGCTCCATGAAATGGGGCGGGCAAATCGTTCATCAGTACGATGATCCAGGGAGGAATAGACGCCATGGCTGACGAAGAAACGAAGGAAAACGCCAACGAGGAAGAGGAGTCACCGATGGGCGAACAGGCGGCTCCTGCAAAAAAAGGCTCGAAGCTGCCGCTGATCATAGGCGCTGTTGTGGTAATCGCTCTCCTTGGTGGAGGAGGCTTCTTCTTCTACTCCAATTACTACTCCGCGGAAGCCGCGGAGGGCGAGGAAATCGAAGAGCAGGAGGAGATCACCCAGACCAACATCTACTTCGACGGCTTCGCCACGAATATAGCAAACCTCGAAGTTTCCGACGACTACGAATACCTGTACATCAAGTACGGATTCGATGTCGAGGTCAGCAGCAACAGCGTGGTGACCGAGATAGTCGCGGAGCTGCCCAGGCTTACCGCAATCGCCTCGGAAGTCATGAGCAATCGCAATTACACCGAGATATGCTCTCCGCAGGGGCGGGAGCGGGTGGCCAGGGAAGTCATGCGCGCGATGAACGACGAACTTGATACAGGACAGATAATCGGGGTCTATTTCCATACCTTTGTGGCCCAATGACAAATCGTTATCCGAGCCATAACCTTGTGGCCTTAAGGAAGAATGACGATATAATAGGTAGGCGGTTCAGCGGCACCTGGCGCATATGCCGGGCTGCTCGCTTTTGCCATGGCTGAGATTCTTTCACAGGAAGAGATAGACGCTCTGCTGTCTGCCCTTGATGTCGAGCAGATTCCCGAGGAGGCTC
>CAYLVL010000068.1:5728-10773 GCA_964387135.1 uncultured Planctomycetota bacterium | reverse complement strand
AACAGTTCCCGTTTCTCCTTGACGTAGTTCTCGTCGGCCATGGCCTTGTCGACCGTTCCGGTGACGCCGGTGACGTTGCCGAACGCCGCGATCTCGTCGACAGCGCGAGCCATTCGATAGGCTTTCTCAGCGGTATCGGCTACCGCTACGCCGGTGGGATTCTGATGCTTGACGACCGCCGCGCAAATATCGCCGGGAAATTCGCGGCAGATGCGAACGACGGCATCGATGTCCAGAAGGTTGTTGAAGCTCAGCTCCTTGCCCTGGAGGATGTCGGCGCTGGTTTTATAGTTGGCGGGATCGGCATCCATTTTGTAATAGGCGGCTTTCTGGTGCGGATTCTCGCCGTAGCGAAGGTCGCCGAGCTTGGTGAGCGCGATGGGCAGGTGCTGCGGCAGAAGGCGCTCGGTGAACCAGTCCTCGTCGGCATCGGTTACGGGCAGGCTTCGGAAGTAGCGAGCAATTGCGGAATCGTAGACAGCGGTGTAGTGGAATGCGGCTCGCGCGAACGCCTCGCGCATTCTTCTCGGAATGCCGCCGTGCTCGCGCATTGCCATGAGGAGGGGATGGTACTGGGACGGGTCGGTCACGACACAGACTGACGGGAAGTTCTTGGCGGCGCCTCGGATCAGGGTGGGGCCGCCGATGTCGATGTTCTCGAGCGCTTCGTTCAGTGTGACATCGGGCTTGGCCGCGACCTTCGCGAAGGGGTAAAGGTTAACGCAGACGAGGTCGATGGGCGGGATGTCGTGGCGCTCCATCTCCTTGGTGTCGTCGGGTCTTTCTTCCAGCCTGCTTCCGGTACGGGCCCTGAGGGGTCTTCTTGCGAGGATGCCGCCGTGGATTCTGGGGTGGAGGGTCTTGACGCGTCCCGAGAACATCTCGACGGCGCCGGTGTAGTCGTCGATCTGCGTAACGGGGATATTCTCGTCGAGAAGGGCGCGGGCGGTGCCGCCGGACGCGAGAATTTCCACATCGTGATCGTGCAGGGCGCGGGCGAAGTCGACTATCCCGATCTTATTGTATACGGAGATCAACGCTCTTTTGGGGTGAAGAATCTCGGTCGGGCACATGTGAAAGCCTCCTTGAACAGGCGGGATGGATTGTCGCGTTTAGCGTGATGGAAATCAAGTCAGGGTGAATCGGCGTCTTCGTCCTTCTCTTCGAGAGGGACGCGGCCCATGAAGCCGTCGGGGATGCGATGCCAGAAGGAGATCGTGGGCTCTTCCATCATCCAGCACAGGTAGACCTCCTCACCGTCGGGAAGGAGGTGGGGAAAATCGACAACGCCGTTCTCGAAGTCCTTGATGAGCACTCCACGTCCGTCCACCTCCGCGACCAGTTCGAGCAACTCATCGTATTCGTCGGGCGGGGGCCCCTCGGAGTGGCCGTTTCCCCTGGGCGACCACTGTCCCGCTATGGGATCGAAGCCCTTGTCGGCCATACGTGTGAAAAGGCCGATGATTCTTGTAAGGGTTTCCCGAAGCCACGGGATGAGAGCGCGGGCCTCATCGAGGGTGAAGTGATTATCGTGCTGGTAGGCGGACACGGTTTGGCTAATACTATCATGGAAGAGGAAGCGGACGGCAAGTCGAATTGTCGTTTGTATTGCGCAAAATCATCCGGCCCGACCACTTGCGGAGTGGATTCGGGTAGGATAGCATTCTGGTAGCACAAGTGAACAGACACGATTTCATAGACTGGCTTGAGGATGTGCGGGCGGGAACTCGCAGGCTTATCGCGATGGTGCCGGACGAGGCGTTCGACTATCGGATGCATGATGACGCGCCAACCCTGGAGCAGTTGATGAGAGCGTTTGCGAGTCTGGAGGAGCAGTTCGTGCGGGGAGTCTGCGCGGGTGACTGGAGCGATCCGGGGAATCCGAGAGATGTTCGAGGGCAGGTACGGCGGGCGCTTGCCGAGGATGCGGATGATTTCGAGTATGATGACTATGCGCCTAAGCTCGAGACTGCTGGCGAGGTCATCGAGCATCTGGACCGGGTGCATCAGGACGCGCTGGATATCATCGCGATGGTGTCGGATGAGGAGTTCCAGAACCGGAAGGTGCAGGTGCCGTGGGGAGAGGAAGCGACGATGGCAAGGTTTCTGATCGGGATGGTGGAGCGGGAGGTCCATCATCGGACGGAATTGTATCTGGCGTTGCAGCAGTACGGGATACCTATGAGCCAGATGATTCTTTGGGGACCGTAGAAAAACCGGGGCGCTTGTTTTTTCGCTGACATTCCTCCCAAACTTGCCGATTGACCGGGTATAAGGTAGATTAATGGCTCGGCACCTGATCGGGGGTGCCAGGTGATGCGCATGCGTAGTTGTCATTTCGGGATCATCAAGGGGATTACGGCTCTGATGGTGATGCTGTCGCTGATGATTGCGGGTGCGGCGGAAGCCCAGGAAGACATCAGCGACTTCGGACAGACATTCCAGGTATTCAGGGCGTCGCGCGACGCGTACCGAACGTTCGATATCACTCCGGACGATGTTGTCTACTCGCTGCCGCCGACATACAGGCTGGGAGCGGGGGATATCATCCAGGTAATCCTGACTGGAATGATCAACGACGCGCTGGTGGTCCAGGTGGGGCCGCAGGGGGATGTCTACGTGCCGCCCGCGGGTCTGATAACGGTCGAAGGGATGACGGTTGGGGAAGCGAGGGACTACATTGACGAGCAGTTGTCGAATTACCTCATCAATTATGATTGCTCGTTGCAGCTCATGAGGGCGAGGCGCATCACGGTCTATCTCCTGGGTCAGGTGAGGCAGCCGGGAACATACATTGCGCTTGCAGGTACAAGCGCGATAAGCCTTCTCCAGTCGGCCAGTTCGCTTGTCGTGAATCCGGTGTCATACGAGCACAATGAGCTCGAAATAGTACACCCGTATTTCCGGGCGTTGACATCGGGGGCGGGACGGTGGCTGGAAGTCTGGCGCGAGGGTGAGAGGGTGGCGAGGCTGGATATCGCGGGAGTGGCCGCAGGGGGCAGGGTGGCGGGCGATCCGGTGCTGGAGGATGGCGACGCGGTCTATATCGCACCCAATCAGAATCCGGTCGTGGTCAGGGGGGGGGTCGCGAGGCCGGGCACGTACGAGATGAGGCGGAACGATACGGTATTCGATCTACTCGCGCAGGCGGGGGGGTACCGCAGCATGATGATGCTCGGGACGGTGGAAGTGGAGCGGCATGACGAGGAAGCTGAGAACGGCAGGACCCTGATAACACTGAATCTGGCCGATCCGGAGTCGAACGCGCGCGAGTTCAGGTTCGAGCCGGGGGATATTCTCAGAGTGCCGGAGACGAAGGACGAGGTGTACGTGCTGGGAGCAGTATGGATGCCGCAGGCGGTTGATTATCATGAGGGCTGGAACGCGCTTGACTACATCGCGGCGACCGGCGGCCCGGTTGCGCCGACCGATGACAGCGCGATAAGGATCATCAGCTTCCCGCTGAGCGAGGATCAGTCGGAAATATGGTTCAACTTCAAGAACCTCTACATGGGCGAGGAAGTCGAGTCGGTGCCGATAGAGCCGGGCGATCTGATCTGGGTGCCGTGGGAGAATCAGCCATTCTATGGTGTGGGCTTGACGAACACGATTGGGATTATTCTGGGTCAGACGCTTGGGATACTGCGGATAATCAAGGACATAAGCTAGCGGAGTGCGAAGGAAAGGAGCACACGCATCGCTGGCGGACTCGCGCTGTTTGCGCCACGACTTGAATCTCACTTTGATCCCAGGATTGGTGTCGGAGATGTTGCATTAGCGGCTATCCCTTAGCATACTACCCGCCTGATGGCATCGAATGAACGAAGTGTTGCGGAGTCGAGCCCGGTACCGCTCATGGCGCCGATCCGCTCTCTCGGGGAGCAGCATGAGGAGATCCGGCGGGCGATAGAGCGCGTGCTGGAAAGCGGGATGTGGGTGTACGGGCCGGAGGGGAAGGCGTTCGAGGAAGAGCTTGCCCGGTATATCGGCGCGGACAGGGTCGTGGGAGTGAGCTCGGGTACCGATGCACTTCTTCTGGCGCTCCAGGCGCTGAAAGTGAAGCCTGGCGATGAGATCATCACGCCCGCGTATTCATTTTTCGCGTCGGCGTCAGTGATCGCACATCACGGCGCGAAGCCGGTGTTTGTGGATGTTGACGACCGCACGTTCAACATCGCTCCGAAAGCAATTGAGGCGGCGGTAACATCAAAGACGGTCGGTATTGTAGCGGTTCACCTGTATGGTCTTCCGGCGGACATGAAGGCGATCCGGGCAGTCGCCGAAGCGCACGGGCTGTTTGTACTGGAGGATGCGTGCCAGGCCATCGGCGCGAAGATCGGCGGAAAGATGGTCGGGATTTTCGGTGATCTGAGCGCGTTCAGTTTTTATCCGACAAAGAATCTTGCAGCATGCGGAGAGGGCGGCGCTGTCTCCGGGATCAGAGCGGATGCATTGGAGGCGGTTTCGAGACTTCGCGTTCATGGAGAAACGGAGAGGTATCATCACGATCTACTCGGGCGCAACTGCCGTCCGCAGGAAATTCAAAGCGCGATACTGAGAATCCGTCTCGGGAAGCTTGGCGAATGGACGAAGCGTCGGCAGGAGATCGCGGGCATTTACACCGGCGCGTGGGCGGACCTGCCGCTTAGAGTGCCGTATGTCCCGGACGGCTTCGAGCATGTGTATCATCTGTACGTCATTCAGTCGCGCGACAGGGAAAAACTGAGGAAGTTCCTGAGCGAGAGGAACATCGGCAGCGGGCTATACTATCCGGTTACTCTTCCGAATCTTGAAATTTTTTCCGATCTCGAACACAAACCCGGGGAGTTCCCGGTATCGGAGCGATTATGTCGGGAGGTTCTGGCAATACCAGTGTTCCCGCAATTGACGGATTCGGAAGTGGAGCGGGTAACGAACGCTGTGCTTGAATTCTGCGGCTACTAGTGTCATTGTCATAAAGTACGCACACGCGGAGGCACGACCGTAAGGAAGTGCGCACATCACGCGGAGGCACGACCGTAAGGGAGTGCGCACATCACGCAGAG
>CAYLVL010000068.1:3618-5628 GCA_964387135.1 uncultured Planctomycetota bacterium | reverse complement strand
ATCACGCAGAGGCACGACCGTAAGGGAGTGCGCACATCACGCGGAGGCACGACCGTAAGGGAGTGCGCACATCACGCAGAGGCACGACCGTAAGGGAGTGCGCACATCACGCGGAGGCACGACCGGAAGGGAGTGCGCACATCACGCAGAGGCACGACCGTAAGGAAGTGCGCACATCACGCAGAGGCACGACCGTAAGGGAGTGCGCACATCACGCAGAGGCACGACCGTAAGGGAGTGCGCTTCAACATCACGAGGCTACGACCGGAATGACCGGGGATATCAACCAGGAGGATCACGACAGGTTATCCGACGAGCTTGAAAGTCGTCGGAGAAATCTCGAGCGCCTGAAAGCATGGGGCATAAATCCATGGGGCGCTCGTTTCGAGACCACCGATCAGGCGGCGGAGCTTCTGGCTGGATTCTGCAACTCCACGCAGGAGCAGCTCGAACAGAATCCAGTCAATGTCGCGATAGCGGGAAGGCTGGTCGCGCTTCGCAAGCACGGCAAGGCGGTATTCGGGAATGTGCTCGACAGCTCCGGCTCGATCCAGGTGTTCTTCCGCTATAACGAGCTAAATGAGAAACCCGCAAAAGAAGATGCGGCGGAGCCCAGCCAGTGGGAAGTTCTGGATGCGCTCAACCTTGGAGACTGGATCGGCGTCAAGGGAACGCTGATGAAAACCCGTACAGGCGAGTTGACGGTCAGGGTGCTTGACTGGCGAATACTCGCCAAGGCGCTGAGGCCGCTTCCCGAGAAATATCATGGTTTGAAGGATAAAGAGCTGAGGTACAGGTACAGGTATCTCGACCTGATAGCGAACCCGGAGATAAGGGAGGTGTTTCGGGCGCGCACCGAGGTTATCAGAACGATCCGCCAGATACTGGACGAGCGGGGATTTGTGGAGGTCGATACGCCGGCGCTTCACAAGGTGGCGGGGGGCGCGGCAGCGAGGCCGTTTAATACCTATCTCAACGCGCTCGATACGGAACTCCGCTTGCGTATCTCGCTGGAGCTTCACCTGAAGCGGCTGATGATCGGGGGATTCGAGAGGGTATACGAGATCGGGCGGATTTTTCGTAACGAGGGAATGGACCGGGATCACAATCCGGAGTTCACGATGCTCGAGGCGTACGAGGCATACGGTGATCTCGAGACGATGCGGGATCTGGCGGAGACGATCTGCCGCACGGCGTGCGAGAGGGTCAGGGGGGAGCACGTATCAGAGTTTCGCGGGCACGTGATTGATTTCGGGAGAGAGTTCGCATGTGCCGATTTCAATGAGCTGATGATCGAGCATGCGGGCGTGGATTTGCGCAAGTCGCGTGATGTCAAGACGCTGAAAAAAGCGTGCGTTGACAACGATCTGGAGGTGGAAGAAGGGGATTCGGTCGGCAGGCTGATCGATGTTCTATTCGACGCGCTGGTGCAGCCCAACCTGATCCAGCCGGTGTTTGTGATGAACTACCCGGTGGAGATCAGTCCGCTGGCGAGAGCGCATCCGGAGATGCCTGGATTTGTGCAGCGGTTCGAGCTGTTTGTCGCGGCGCACGAGATAGCGAACGCGTTCACCGAGCTTAACGATCCGGTGGATCAGAGGGAGAGGTTCGAGGCGCAGGCTAGGTTGAGGGAGGCGGGTGACGAGGAAGCGCCGCCTGTGGATGAAGATTTCCTGTATGCGCTCGAGCACGGTATGCCGCCAGCGGGTGGAATAGGGATCGGCGTGGACCGTCTGGTAATGCTGGTGACCGGCGCGCACTCAATCCGAGATGTGATTTTCTTCCCAATGATGAGATAGTAGATGGAGGGGCGACCTACATGGAGGGGCGACTTGCAGTCGCCCGGAGAGGCGGCATTCTGCCGCCGTACTCGTCCGGGTCTGGGGAAAGCCGAACGGGTGGGCATGTCGGGCGACAACATGTCGCCCGTCCGGGCGATATAATATCGCCCCTCCGGAGGGGCGACTTGCAGTCGCCCGGAGAGGCGGCATTCTGCCGCCGTACTCGTCC
>CAYLVL010000068.1:0-3518 GCA_964387135.1 uncultured Planctomycetota bacterium | reverse complement strand
GCATGTCGGGCGACAACATGTCGCCCGTCCGGGCGATATAATATCGCCCCTCCGGGAAGGAAATATCGCCCCTCCGTCAATACTTGATCAGGGAGTAAACCGGGACGCCTTCGAGTTTGCGGGCGCCTTCGAGGAAGAGAAGCTCGATGACGAAGCCGAAGCCGACTACCTCGGCGCCGGCTTTCTCGATGAGAGTGCGAGTGGCGGCGGCAGTACCGCCGGTCGCGAGGAGATCGTCGACGATGAGGATCCTGTCGCCGGGTTCGACCGCATCGATGTGCATCTCCACGGCATCGGTGCCGTATTCCAACTCGTACTGCTCACTGACCGTCTGATACGGGAGCTTGCCGGGCTTGCGGATGGGGATAAAGCCGACGCCGAAGGAAGCGGCGACGGGGCATCCGAAGATGAAGCCTCTTGATTCGATGCCCGCGACAGCGGTCACGCCTTCGCCCTCGAAGCGCTGATGGATGAGCTTGACGGTGTACTCCACAGCTTCGGGGCTTTTCAGCAGTGGCGTGATGTCTTTAAAAATGATTCCCGGTTTTGGAAAATCGGGTATGTCCCGGATATATAGCGTCAAATCCACTGTTTGTCACCTTCAGAGTACGATATGAATATTATCAAGACGAATGGTAAGCGAAGGGGAATCGGCGGTCAAGGCTCGCGAGCAGCAGACGGCGGTTCGTGGGGATCCTTGGAAAGCAAAAAAAAACGGGGTATCCGATGCCCGTTTCATGATGATCGACCCTGCGGCGCCGGATCGGCGTCGCGGTATGATTTCGTGATGCATAATTTGCGTCGAGGGCTCAGCGGATGCGAAACGGCTCGGCCCTGCTGCCTTTCATGGTTGCGGCAAGGGCCTCGACAAGAGCATGCGTTGCCTCGACAATACGATTGGCGCGAGCCATGTCGATCTTCTCAGCTTCGTCGGAGCCTTCCTTTTCCCAGTAAGTCTGGATCTTGGTCAGGTGTCCCTCGAACTCCTGGGGAATCAGACGCTTCTCGATGAACTCGCGACGGTAGGTGGCGACCACCGTGCGATGGCTCGCGACCTCGAATCCCCTTTTCATCAGTGCCGCTTTGGCAGCCATAAACATGACGTTGTAGGCGTCGGGGATGATGTGGTCGATTTCCCCTCTTTCGACTCGATTGCTCATGTCACGGGCCTTGATACGCGCCCTTCGCATGAGACTGTCAGCTTCTGCGCCGTTTGCCATGGCGTGCCTCCTCAGTGTGGCTAATCCAGATCCGATACCCTATCCACAATAATTGTAACACATTATTAAAACTCCAAGAACACAGGGCATTTGTTATTAAAGAGGATCAAAATCGGCAGCCTGGAATTCGACGGCATCGGTGCCCGACCAGTCGTTGATAATGAAATGGCCTGCGGCGCGGGCGCTGGTGTCGGTTGTCAGATGGTCGCACCATTCCGCCATTGAGAAGCCGATGCCTTTGATCTCGCTGCCGTCGGATGACTCCATGCTCAGTTGAAGGTGATCACCGGTCCTGCCGACAATCCTCGTACTTCGGATCGACACATGGTCCCAGAGAAAAGCGGGTCGCGGATTGCCTTCCCCCCAGGGTCGGGTTTTGTCGAGTTCGGTGACCTCCGCCGGGTGACCGGGAGGCCTGTCGAGGATGAGATCGAGATGGAGCTCGGAGGGTTTCGGAGTCCACTCGATGGTTCTGCATGCGTCCATGAATTCGTGAAGTCGGTCAGGGGAGACGGTAAGTCCGATTGCGCCGGGATGCCCTCCGAGCTTCTCCACGTGCGCCAGGATCGGCTCCATCAGGTCGAGAAGGTTCTCGCCGCCGGATGTTCGCATGCTGCCGCGATAGACGGGTGGATCGACGGTTCTGCACGGGACGAGCACGCAGGTGGGTTTCCCGGTGCGCTCGGCAAGACGCGCGGCGGCAAGGCCCGCGAGTCCCGGCAGGCATTTCTCATCGGCCAGGACGAGAATCCGGTCCTCCTGCTCGGACTCAAGATTCGGCGCGAGCCTGGTTGTCACTTCTTCCTGGATTCGCTTCCGCTCGGTGTTAAGAGTCTTGAGCTCGCGGAAGCATCTCCAGGCGGTGTCCATGTCTTTCGCGAGGAGGAGTTTCGCGGCAGGGAAGGGATCGCCCATACGTCCGGCGGCGTTCAGACATGGGGCCATGCCGAATGCGATATCGCGTACCTCGATTTTATCCGAGAGCGCGTCGCGCCTCGTGCCTTTGTGGAGGGCGATCAGACCGGGGATTTCGGTCCGGGGCATGCGCGCGATGCCCATCGCGACAATGGAGCGGTTCTCTAAGGTGAGGGGGCAGACATCCGCGACCGTAGCCAGCGCCACAAGCGGCAGGAGCTTTTCGCGGGCAGCGCTTACGTTCCTTTTGAGCTTCTCCAGGATTGAAAGGACAAGCTTGTACGCGACTGTCGCGCCAGCGATTCTTCCGCCGGGATAGTCGCCGCCGAGGTCGGGATGAACGAGTATGCTCGCGGGCGGCATGATGTCCGGAAGGGCGTGATGATCGGTGACAATAACTTCGATCCCTGACCCGATCGCAGTCTCGACGGCTTCATGGGAGGAAATACCGCAGTCGACGGAGACTATGAGGGAGATTCCGGCACCCTTTGCTTTGCGGATCGCATCAACTGAAAGGCCGAAACCCTCCGCTTCCCGTTTCGGGAGATAGATGCGGGACGGGCAGCCGAGTTCCTTGAGTGTGGAGTGCAGAATTACCGCACCGACAATGCCGTCGACATCGTAGTCACCATGCACCATCACCTGCTCGCGATTTCTGATCGCTTCAATCAGGCGGTCGCGGGCCTTTTCAATTCCGGGAATGGCTTCGGGTGGGAGGATGCCGGAAGCGTCGGGAGAAAGGTACTTGCGCGCTTCGTCGGGAGTATCGAAACCTCTCGCGATAAGGATACGCGCGAGGAGAGGAGAGCAGCCGAGTTTATCGGCAAGGTCGCGACTTGATTTCAGCGCTGAATCAGGATCGGTTTCCCTGACGACCCAGCGATATCTGGGAAGGGCGCGATTCTCACGAGGCGACGACATGTGGCACCGAAGATTGTACAAGTCATTGCGGATTTTTTCCAAGTCGAGAGGAAATCAGGAATGGGGGTCGTCCTGTTGCAGCAGATTCATGCGATAGAAAGCGATGAGGCGTCGGGAGAATTCACTAGAGCCATGATAGCCGCAATGCTCGGCGTCTGTGACAAGCCAGGAGGTGACATCGACGCCGGCGTCGCGGGTGGCTTCGGTGAGGTTCTGGAGCGCTCCAGAGTGGATGCGGGTGTCGCACTCGCCGTGGATGAGGAAGAGGGGGCACTTAATGTCGTCGACGACATCGACGGGATCGGGATAGTCTGCCCATTTACCGATGACAAGGGGCGAGATTGAGAAGAACAGCTTCACCAGTGTGGGCTGGATCCATTTGGGAGTGCTTACGGGGAAGTTCGGCATGCTGAGGTCGTGATAGGCCTGTGATTCGAGATCGGCGTAGGATGAGTCGGCGAC
>CAYLVL010000067.1:8110-10789 GCA_964387135.1 uncultured Planctomycetota bacterium | reverse complement strand
GGCTTATGGAGCATGTCGCGACTGATACTGTTATGAATGCTGAAACTCTGATACATCATCTACAAATTGCGAAACAACTCATTCAGCAAAATTCTCCTGCAAGGGCAAGCTTCTTGCTCGCGCCTTTATTGTTTCTTCTCAGGAAACCCAACTGGAGACTATTGGCATTCTGCCTCGTCTCGATAATCGTCCTGTCGATACCAACCGCCGCAGTAGGAATCTACGAGGAGGAGCTTCGCAACTCGCGATTCCTCTACCTCCCCTCCGTTTTCCTCTCAATCCATCTCGCCTACCTGCTCGCCCCGGCGCGCCATCAGGGCTGGTTGCTAACGACCGCAAGAGTCGTCATCGGCGTCTGCCTCGCAATGCTGTTCATCCTCGTTCTTCAGGTGAACTACATGTGGCGCGACGCGGGTCGGATGGTCGAGACCGCATCAGCCTCTGCATCAGAGCTGGTCGAGACGCATGCGGGCGAATGGGGGGCGGGCAGAAACCGCATCATCGCGTTCAACGTACCCAGGACCCACCTCGGCGCGCTGACATTCGACCGGGGCTTTCCCGAGATGCTCCGCATGCGTCACGAGGAGATGAAGAACGTCAGAATCGAGGTCATTCATCGCGACATCCAGACGCCCGAGTCCTACAGGTACATCGAGCAGGCATCCGACGAAGGCGCGACGGTCTGGCTCTTCGACGACGAGACATGGGAATTCTCGGAATACCGGGCCTCAGCAGATCGGTAGGCCCAGATCTTTGATCTGGGATGGAAAACACCCCACATCGCAGATGTGGGCCTACCGAATCTGTGGGGCTCAAGTCCCTGGTCAGAATGGTCGGGGTATGCTACAATTTCATATACATGGCTTAGGCAGTCACTGATCTGGTTGATATCGGCGAACACGCCCGTTTGGCATTAGATAGGCTTCTACGTTCGAGACGCAGGGTGCTGCCATGCGGCGATGTATTGTGCTGGGTATTGTCCTTGGTTACCTGCTCTACCCGTTCCCCGATTATGGGCGGGTCGGGAAATCCTGTACCGAAATCAGTAACGTCGTCCTCATCGTAGTAGACACCCTCGCCGCGCAGCATCTCGGTTTCATGGGTTACGAGCGGGATACATCCCCGTTCATCGACCAGCTCGCGTCGCGTTCGGTCGTCTTCAACCGCGCCTACACCCCAAGATCCACAACCGTCCCCGCGTTCACATCCCTCCTTTCAGGCTGCCATCCAAACACACACGGGGTGATCGAGAACGGTCACAACCTGCCTGAGAATGTGCACTTCCTGTCGGAGGATTTCCGACAGGCGGGGTTCGCAACATGGGCGGTTCCTTCGGCACGGGTGATAGGCGCGCAGTTCGGGATGGGCAGGGGATTCGACTACTACGCCAACACGCCCGCAATCCCGCATCCGGCGCCCAGGATCATCGAGCGGGTTCAAAGGATTCTCACCGGATCGCCATGGTTCGGGGAGCCGAATTACATCGAAACCGACAAGCCGCTCTTCCTGTTGATTCACTTCTACGATCCCCATACCGAGTACACGCCCGATGAGGACATCCGGGCGATGTTTTCCGATCCCGCCTATGACGGCATCATCGACGGAACCGCCAAGCAGTTGCTTGAATACAACGATTACAGGCTTGATCTGACGGAGAGCGACCTCAGGGAAGTCAGAGACCTCTATGACGCCGAGATACGGACGTTCGATCGCAATCTCGAATCTCTCTTCGATCTTCTGACTGAAACCGGATTTTTTGAAAACTCTGCCATCGTCTTCACCGCCGATCACGGCGAGAACCTCGGCGAGCATCATTTCATCACCCACGGGCAGCCGTACGAGAAGGGCCTCCACATCCCGCTGTTCTTCCACTTCCCGGGTGACAGAATGGGCGGAACCGAAATAGACGCGACTGCTGAGCTCACAGATGTGATCCCGACCCTCATGGATCTTATGAAAGTCCCTCTGCCCCCGGGAATAGACGGCCGGAGCCTGCTACCGCTGATCAATGCCGATTGCGACGGGGAATACAGGGAGCGGGAATACCTCTACGCGATCGGGCATCCGACCCAGAGCGGCCGAACTCACAGCGTATTCGACGGAACGTACCGGCTGATTGTCGAGTTCGGCTCCAACGGAACCGTCAACGAGCAGAGCATTCTTCTCTTCGACATCCTGCACGATCCCTCCGAGAGCGAGAACCTCGCCTCCACCAGATATGACGTGCTCGAGAAGCTTGCTCCGATCCTGGGGCATATGGTTGCTGAATCACCGGAGATGAGATCGGGCATGATCGATCCCCACACGCGGGAGATGCTCGCCAGCCTTGGGTATATCTAGGCCCGCCCGCCATGGCGGACGGGCCTTTTATCACTTGCTGCATAAGGGCCGATTGCCCTATCCGCTCCTCTTCAAAAGACCGTGACGCTTGGCGTACCTCTCGCCCTGAAGGAAAACCATGTATCCAAGGGGGATCAGGACCATACCTGAAAGGAGCAATGCGCCCGAAAGCGGCAGGAGTTCCATTGTTGGCGATCCCTCGAGAAGCGCGCTCCGTACCCCGTTGAGCGCGTAAGTCACCGGGCTGACATGCCCGAACGGCTGAAGCCAGCCCGGCAGCGCCTCGATGGGGTAGTAGACCCCGCTGACCAGGAGTACCAGGCCCAAAATGATGTGCGC
>CAYLVL010000067.1:0-8100 GCA_964387135.1 uncultured Planctomycetota bacterium | reverse complement strand
TGCCTGCTCTCCCTTCTCGGCGCTCATCAATGGCAGCACCGCTACAACAAGCCCGAGTCCCAGCATGGGGAAACAGGCCGCTGCAAGCACTACCAGCGCTCCGGGGATGTTCGCGCCCGACAGGTTGAGTCCGAAGAACCAGCTCGACGCCAGAAGGACGATCAGCGTCCTCACCAGCCCGTACAGGATCGCGAACCACGTCACGCCCATCAGGTGGGTCAGACGGTGCACAGGGGCCATGAAGGTGTACTCGAGCGTGCCCTCCCAGCGCTCCCACGAGATCGTATGCGCGACCTCGTTGAAGATGTTCGCCAGGAAGTTCCACATGAGCGCTCCGATGACCAGGTACAGGACCGCCTGTTGATCGTCCTGTCCCATTGTCTTGCCGATCAGCCCGATCGAGACCGTCGAGACCGTCGAGTAGACCAGGAAGCAGATCTCCCAGCCGAGATACCTGCGGGTGAGGTTGACATTGCGCTCGAGGAACGCGTAGCCCGCTTTCAACTCCCCGAGGAGCCTTCCGGGCAATGTTATGGTCGATGTATTCACAGCTCTCATTTTTCTCACCTCCGGGGCCTTCACGGGCCCCGGGTGATTTCAACCCGGGCGCCCGTGTGCCCGATGATCCTGTCTCGGCTCCATCTCAACGTAGAAGCCGAGGATGCTCTCGATTCTCCCCTGCGGAAGCGTTTCCGTGGGGAAGAGAACAAAGAGATCGCTACTTGTCATGCTTCATCCTCCTCCTTTTTAAGGACGCCTCCGGTCAGATGAAGGAAGACGTCCTCAAGGGTGATTTCATCGATTGTCCTGTGTTCGCCGCTGCCGTTCATGTCGGCGAGCACCATTGACTTGAGGCCCCGCGATGTGTCCATCGCGATGATCCTGCCATCGTCGATGATGCCGATGCGGTCACACAGGCGGTCGGCCTCGTCCATGTCGTGGGTGGTCAGGATGATTGTCGCGTCATGTGTCTCTCTCACATCCGCAACGAACGCCTGGACCTCGCGCTTCGATTTCGGATCGAGCCCCGTAGTCGGCTCATCGAGAAGCAGCACGACCGGGCTGGTCAGGAGCGCCCGAGCAATGGCGACCTTCTGCTGCATCCCGCGGCTGAAGTCCTCGAGCGGATCGGTGTAACGCTCGAGGTCGAACGCTATCTTCCCGAGAATCTCCTTAGCGCGATCCGGAGCCTGCGCGGACGGGATGCCGTACAGCCTCGCGGCGTACATCAGGTTCTCGTGCGCGCTCAGCTTCTTGAAGAAAGCCGCGTCGACCGAAACCCTGTTGATAAGCCTCTGCACGCCGTAGGCGTCCGTCACCGCGTCACATCCGAAGATCCTCACCTCTCCTTCATCCGGGATGAGGAGGGTGGAGAGGATCCTGATCAGGGTCGACTTGCCGGAGCCGTTGGGGCCGAGGATGCCGAAGATCTCGCCGGGCTCGACAGTGAATTCCACACAATCGAGTGCCCTGACCGTCTTCTTGTGCGGCAGGCAGCGGCTAAGCCAGCCGTCACGGGCGGACCGCCCGTCGCCGCTCGCCTCGCTCGGCTTCTTCTTCCGCGACTCCCACTTCGTGAACGTCTTGCCTATGCTCCTCACCTCGATCGCGTACATCGACGTCCTCCTGTCTGGTAGTTGCTTGATCGCTGTTTCCCGGCGCTTGACGGCCTCGACCAGGGCCGCGCCGCTTTGTCTGGACATTTTTCTCTCCCGGACTGACTTACTACCGGGGACGCCCCTCGCTCTTTCGGTCGAGATTGCAAATCCCCTGGCTGTCTCTTGCCATTCTTCATTTTCCTGAATTCACCCTCCCACCCGCGAGCGAAGCGAGCGGGGGGACTACAGCGGGGCATCACAACCCCAAAAAAAACCCTCGATCTCATCAGATCGAGGGTCTGCGTTCTCCGGTATGAAAACTCACTTATGTTGTGAGCACCTCCGGTTGTTTGCAGAACCCTCGATTTCCGTAATCGACCCGGAAAATGGGCGTGTCCTGGCGGTATCCGGACACACGGGTCCCATGAGCATCAATAGTGGTCGCGGAATCAGCGCTTCTCATCCGGACGAGGACTGCCATGCTCGCGGGACCTCCTTTCTGGGACGGGATTGGCATGTAGCGTGTTTCTCTCTTTTTCTATAATAATTGCGTGCTAAAAGACCATATTTCGCGCAACAGCGCAGGATATTTAGCAGACTGCACGGTTAATGTCAACACGAATTCGGAATTTCTTACAGAAAAAACTCTCGAAAAAAAACAATGCGCGTATCAATAATCATTTAATCGCGATATTGGGTTCAGCCCTGCCTCGCCAGAAGCGCCACGAGTGCCAGCGCCGCAAGGATGACTATCACCAAGATGGAATTGGCCAGCGCCGGCGACAGCCTGAGTCGCCTCACAAGCCTCAGGTACGCCCTCGGGACAGCCCCGCCTGCGCTCCTCGCCAGAAGAGAAGCGGCGGTGGGATTGGACGGATCGGACGCCATCGCGCGCCTGAGATGATACTTCGCACGCTCCTCCTCATCGAGCGCCATGAGCACCTTGCCCATAAGCGCATGACTCTGAGCATGATGCGGCACATGCTCCAGGGCCTTTCTAAGCGATTTTCGGGCCTCCTCGAAGTGCCCCCGGCGCGCCTGGAACAGGGCGAAATTGTAGTGCTCGCAGCATGCCGCAAGGGCTCCCTGATCCAGCATGCTCTGCGTCCGAACCTGCTCGATCAGCTCCCCGAGATCCCTGTCGATATCCTCCCCCGACTCATCCACGGCATTCAGTATGGCCAGGGCTCCCGCCGGATCGCCGTGGAGTCGCGCCAGCATGGCCCGTATGACCTCGACCTTGATACGGTGACGCCGGGATGTCGCGCGAATGACATCGAGCCGTGACTCGGCACGCTCGAGATCGCCCGATCTTATGTCCCTGAGAGCCTCGGTCAGGGCAAGGTCTGCGGTGCGAAGGAGCGAGACGATTGTCTGGATGGGAGCCTGGCAGTGAGGGCAGATCGATGGCGCTGGACGCGGAATAAGCCTCTCGCAAACCGGGCACGACAGCTCCCCCGGTCCGTCCCTGGATTCCGGAGCTGACTCACCGGTGCCCTCCCCGGAAGGCGCGAAGGCTTCCTCGCGCGAGCCCTCTTCCTCGTGATTGCTCATTCTGATCTCGGGGAATAATACCATGAAATTGAGGCAATGGGGAAATGCCACTGCTTGACGATGGGGCTTATGGCTACCTGAATATGGGGACAAAAAATGAGAGAGGGGAAAGGAGAAGAGGAGTGAAGACTAGGAGGTTTTCGGATTGGTTGAAGGAAGGTAGGAAGGAGTTCCCGCTCTCTCGCACCGGCATTATAAGGCAAAAATGCCAATTGTCAAGGCATTTTCCATAAGAATACAAATTTTTCCGCATTAACTTGAACAGTGGAAAATGCCCGAAAATGGGATTCTATGGAGCTACCCCCGGCCAATGCCGCATCAGAAGCACATTCGGCGATGAGGGCAGGTCCTCGGGCTCTATCTCCACCCGCCAGTCCTTGACCACAAGGGAATCCGACATCAGCTTGGTGAAGTCGGAAAGAGGCCCGAGTGTGAAGCTCAGGTGACGGAGATTGAAGTGCATGGGGAGGATGAGTTTCGGGGCAAGCTCCCTGGCGAGCTCCGCCGCGTCCTTGGGTCCGAGCGCAAAAACACCCCCGACCGGGATGAAGCAGATATCGGCTCCCTTAAGCTCGTCGATCGCCCACTGACGGGGGACGCATCCGATATGGCTGAGGTAGACCACCCTGAAGCCGTCGAGCTCGAAATGGAACATGAGCACGGAGCCGTAGTCCTTGCCCTGTCGCTGGTCGTGCCACCAGGGCAAAGCGTTAATGGCCAGACCCTTGACCAGCGATGTCCCCTTGGACCTCACCGCCTCGTATTCAGGAGGCACGAGATGCTTCGCGGCGGTATCGTAGTGGCTGTGCGAGATCAGCAGGATGTCGCAGTCGTACGGGGGCAGGCGCAGGCCGATGGTCTCATCGAACGGATCGATGAGCACACTCGGCCCGCCATTCGAGACCAGGCGGAACGAGCAGTGTCCCAGCCATTCCAGGGTGATCGACATGATGCTCGACATCGCGGGGCATGCGCGAAGGCCATACCCCGCCGCTATTACTATCCTTCCCGCATAGGGCGGCATTGTCCGCCGGACGGTTTGACAGCCGTCCGGATAGAGGTCTACCATTGTTGCTCGAAGGGGACATGAAATACCGTCTGGTCGAACTTCTTAGGTGCCCCGAGCACCCGAACACCATGCTGAGAGTGACCGGTGCCCGCCTCAGCGAGGTGTTCCCCTATTCGGGCGAGCTTTCCCAGCCCGTCTGCCGCTCAGGCTGCGGCTGGCTCGGCAACTGGTTCACTGACATCCCCGAGACACTTCCGCCCCATCACCGATTCGACTGCCGTCGCTGCATGGACACCGAGATCGAGACCGCTGAGCTCAGGTGCCCCGAATGCGGATGGTCACTCAAGGTTGTCGATGGAGTTCTCCAGGGATGCGGCTCGGACACGTGCTCCTTCGAGCCTGACGTGCCGTTCAACAGGCGTGCGGGCATGCTGATCGACAAGCAAATCGCCCTTCAACCGGGCGAGCTCGCACTGGTTCTCGCACCCCTCCCCGGTGCGATGCTGGAGAGATGGAGCGGAAGGGGAATCGAGAGACTCCAGGTGGAGTTGAGCTCGGAAGTCATGCTGTCCGGACGCGCGCGATCGTGCGCTAACGGTCAGGGACTGGTTCACTACCTCGGGGGGCCTGTGGACTTGTCAATCCTGAGACCGCGTGAATTCGACGCCCTTATCCTGCCGGTACCGTCGACCCGGCTGGCGGGGTATCCTGAAGCTCTCGCTCTGATACCACCGCTTCTAAGGCAGAGCGGTCGGGCCGTACTGGCTTTCGGACACGATTCGCACGGCTCGCCCCGTATGTCCCCTGAGGCCGTCAGGGAGGAACTGCCGGACAGCTTCGATGATCTTGACGTTACGGTACATAGATCGCCGGGCGTGGACCTGGTCTTCGCCAGGCGTCCCGAACCGGAAAACGGCAATGAGCTGATGAAGGAGATCCTGAACGGCAGGGCAAAGCGCTCCTGAACGCACACGGCAATTCAATCAATTGGGATTATGTACTGCACCTGCGGGGTGATCGCCTCGTCGCTGTCCACCTCAAATCCCACCCAGCTTCTTGGACGCCAGCGGTATCTCGCTCCCCACGTGTAGTCATCCTCCGCGTCCGGTCCGAATGTCTGGCTGTAGAACATGACGACGTTGTCGAATACTTCCCGTTCGAGGAAGATGTAGAGATTCTGCTCCTCGTCCAGTCTCAATTCGAAATCGCTGAATCCTGCCTCCCGACGGATGTAGCGGGAGAGGTAGGCGGTGGCGTAAGGGAGCGCGGCGGCGGTGAGATCGACATCCGAGAAGCCGGGACTCATCGAGCCCTCGCCGAACAGGGTCTCGCTTATCGCGCGGTAGGGCGTGTACTCGTAGAGCAGCACATCCATGATCTGCTCCTCGCTCATCGGGGGATCGCTGCTGAAGTGCCGGTTGTCGAGCACATTGCTCAGATGGCTGTCGATCCTCGCGGTTATTACCACATCCTGTCCGAAAAGCCCTGGGGCGCTGGACTGGCGTATGTGAGTCTGAGCGGTGACCTTGATGTTGGGATCGGTCGGGGGATAGAGGGACGAGAGAGTCAGTTCGAGAGGCTCGACAAAGACGAAATGGCTGCCAAGGAGGTCCATCCAGCCTGATGGCGCGGTCATGTTCCCGGTTATCACGGGATAGTTCAGGTTGCCGGTGACGCTGAACTCGGCCTGCTCGGCGAAAATGTTGAACATGTTCCCGTTCTGTACCCGGAACCCGGCCTGAAGGTCCGCGTGAAGATCGAGCGAGATCGGGCTTTCCTCCACCTCCACGTTGGGATCGCGAACGGGGAACTCGGGAAGCCTGGCAATATCTACCGATCCTCCCACGACCGCGATGTAGCCGGAGACCGTGCCGCTGACCGTCCTTACCTCCCCAAGGTCAGTCCGGACTGTATGCCCGCGCATGGAGATCCCCGGCGCATCCTCCCCGTCGCCCGGACGAAGCATGAATTCGTAGCCGTCGCCCGCGAACCTGATCGGCTCCTCGCTCGCGTGCACGATTCTCACGCCGCCGAGAGGAACCTCCCTTGCACCGGCTCGAAGGAGAAAAAGGGAATTCAGCGCAAAGGACCCTTCCAGACCGGCCTCCCAGCCTTCGCCCGCGATCGCGACTTTCTCCGGTGAAGCGCTGATTACTGAGTCCTCTACATCCAGCACGCCCTCGATCGCCTCTACTACGGTTTTTCCAAACAGGTTGACATCGCGAATGTCAAGTCCTATCTCACCCGACAGGTCGGGTGCGAGGATTCCGCCTTTCAGAGTCAACTCCAGAGGGCCAAAGCCTCCGCTCCATTCAACTCCCGACGCCATTAATCCCGCAGGCATGGGAATGCTGTAGCCGGTCGGGCTGGAGATCGACAGGTCGATGAGATCGCCTGTCGGATCCGCGAGATTGACCGGCAGCAGTCCGGTGATGCTGATATTCTGCTCCCCTCGATTGACGCTCAGAGAGCTGATTCTGAGCTGGGGCTCGCCGGGACGGAATTCTGCATCGAACTCAAGATCGCCGAGGTCCAGGGCTTCACCACCCGTCAGGTAAGCCATACCGTTGATCGAGGCGTCATAGAGAATCTTCGGGCCAAGAGCGTCCTGGGCGAGCTGCACGGTTCCCGAAGCCAAGCCGCTCAAAGGGAAATCCCCCTCGATTGCCTCCGATATGACGCCGATATCGAACTCATCCACTCGAAATACCAGTGTCGCTCCGGCCAGCGAGGGTGACGTGATGTCGATAGCTCCGGCCCCAAGGGCGCGGAAACCGGCGCTGCCCTCAATCTCCAGACCCGTTAGATTCAAAACGGGAGGGTCGAAACCGAAAGCAACCGCACCCTGATTGATGGGAATCCCGAAGGCCTCCGACTCGCCGAGGCTGATCTCGAAAGAGTCAACAACCGGCCTTTGAAGGGTGCCGATAATGCTTCCGGCTCCGTTCAGTGTGCCCCTGGTGTCGGCTGATTCATGGAGCCCAAGGAACCCGAACAGCCCGCCAAGTCCCGCATCGAGCACTCCCGCCGACAATTCCAAAACGCTCTCCCCGATGCTGGGGCCCCGGACGATGACGCCGTCCAGCTCGAACCTCCCGGCCTCCGCCGCATCCACACTCAAGGCCACATTCCAGCTCCCACCGTCATCACTGGTGAGATCGATGTCCGTTGATGCAAGCGGGTATCTTTCGATCAGAGCCTGCCCGGTCGACACCTCGATTGAACCATGGGGCATTCTGAGAAGCTCTTCGAGATTCACACCGACATCGATATCCGCCGTGACCACAGGCAGGTCAAGTGCACCGGATTCCGTCGTCTCGGCCACTCGACCGGACAGAAGATCGGTGACACGCCTTACAATCTCGGTGGAATAGGGAGTAAGCACGCGACCCCGGTAGACGGGCGCTCCCGCGGGTCTCGAATTCAGCCTGCCCGCCACCCTTACTCCCATTGCGGATATGTCTGTCAAAGGAACGGACAGGTTGATCGAGAGACCGTCCTCGCCGGTTGATACCGCGTTGGGACCGACACGGGCCACATTATCGATGACCCTGGCATCGAATTCGAGCACGCTGGATTCGCGATCATGAAGCACCTCGAAACTCGCGTCCAGAGCGGTCGATACCACGGCCTCGTATCGAGGAGGCAGCAGACATCCGATATTGAATCCCGAGAGGATGAAAGACCCGGCGTCGCCCCGACCGTCGCCGTTTGCGAACGGCACGGTTATCTCGCCCTCGACGGCCCCGCCGCCCATGAGGCCGCTGAGATCGGTTACATGCAATCCGGCCTCGTCCAGCGCAAACCTTGCGGAAAGATTCGGCACCCTCATGGGACCGAGACGTCCATCCGTCAGGTAGACCTCCCCCGAGAACGTCGCGCTTGCCGCGGGTGCATACGATATATCTCCCGCAAGAGCGAATTCACCCCCCAGGGGAT
>CAYLVL010000066.1:0-10872 GCA_964387135.1 uncultured Planctomycetota bacterium | reverse complement strand
GAGCATCGACTTCGAGATGTCCATGGCGATCATGATGTCGATGCCCTCGACCTCTTCCTCAACCACACGCTCTCCGCCCTGAGGCCTGGCGAACGCGACAAGCATCAGCGCTACGGCAATGGCTGTCAGTATTGCGCGCGTGGCGGTTCTTGAGGCAGGCTCGAACGATGAGTACCTGGCCATGAGATCGGGGGGTGCGAAGCGGTTACGGGCGTTCCGCCTGAGACGCTCGTACATGGCCGCAAAAACCAGGATCAGCGGTACCAGCGCGAGAAGAAACAGGTATGTCGGGTTGTAGAAACTCATCGCGGTCTGCTTTCACACCATCTACGGCAATACGCGCCCCCAGACCTGCCTCGATACAATCTCGAACACCATAATCAGCAGAGCAGCTCCCAGGACGTACTGGAACAGGTCGGTGTATGTCGTATAGCGTTGGCTCTCGATCTCGTGCGTTTCGAGCCTGCCGATTTCATCATAGATTCGTGCCAGCGCGTTCTCGTCCTCCGCCCGGTAGTAACGTCCGCCGGTGAGACGCGCGACATCCCTGAGCGTCTCCTCATCCAGACGGGTATAGACAAGACGGCCCCAATAGTCGCGCATGTAGCTGCCGGGCGATGTCGGGTCGGGTATCGGCGTTGCCTCCCGACTGCCCACCCCGATCGTGTATATTCTCACGCCGACCCGGTTGGCTATCCTGGCGGCGGTCTGCGGATCGAACTCGCCCACATTGTGCTCGCCGTCCGTAAGAAGAATCATTATCCTGCCCGGCACATCGGGATCTGGGAACCTGGCAACAGCGGTGACTATGGCATCGCCGATCGCCGTTCCGCTCTGAAGGACATCTCCCACATCCACCTGCTGGATGAACTCCCCGAGAATCGCGGTATCGGTGGTCAACGGGCACTGCGTAAACGCCATCCCGCTGAACACCACCAGACCCATGCGATCGTTCTGGTTTCGCCTGACAAAATCCGCCAGCACCGACTTGGCCGCCTCTATGCGGTTGGGCTCGAAATCCTGGGCCAGCATCGATGCAGAGATGTCCAGCGTGAGCATTATGTCGATCCCGTGGGTGGTGATCTGCTCGCGAGTCTTGCCCATCTGCGGTCGCATCGCGGCGAGAACCACAAGCGCGATCACCAGAAGTCGGAAGATGAGCGGGAAATGCCTGGACGGCCTGTGCACGCGCTTGATCCTCGGGATCATGGCGAGTGTGGAGGTGATCGGGTATCTGATGCGCCACCTGCACTTCCTCTGAAAGACGATGTAGGTCCAGACGATCGCGGGAATCGCGACAAGAAGGACCGCCGGCAGGTAGTAGTACATCCTGAGCTGACCCGCATAAAAGGCCCGATATATCCAGTCCTGGATCGCTTCCATGAGCATCAAAAAACTGCCCTCTAGTCCAGACAGCAAGAGGGCGCAAATGGTTCGTCGTGATAATCATACCATGCAGGGGGAATCGTAGAGTCTGCACACTCAAACGATTTTGTTTGGGCGACTCCTCAGGTTATTTCGATGGCACCGAGGTCCCTCGCGGGGCGGCAGTCTATGCCCAGCAGATTGGTGACATTCTTCGCTGCGGTTTCAACCTCGATCATGGTCCCCTCAGGATTGTGATGAATAAGGTACAGCCTGTCGATGCCCGCACGCTTCGCCACCAGACCTGCCCCGAACGATCCCGTGTGCGGCCCGCCGATGTGCTTCTCCAATTCGTCCTCCTCGCCTCCATACTTGGCGGATGAGTCGAAATACGCTTCATGCAGGAGGACCTTCACACCCTTGATGAACTCAATGGTCTTATCCTCCGGCGGAGTGTCGGTCACGAAAGCGAACCAGTCGCCGAATCTGAGCGAGACCGACGGATCGGAGTGCCTCGCGTTCAGCTTCAGACCGACCTTGATCGACTCCGAGCCAAGCTGGAGGTCAATCGGATCGGGTGGATTCAACTCCCGGACTTCCACTCCCGGAATATGATCCCGGAAGGGTCTCGGCGCAAAAGGCTTCCGGAAGAAATCGTCCAGGATTTCCATCGCAGGTCTCTGATAGACCGACTCGCCGGGAGCGTAGATCGTTACCGGAATCGACCTGAGTATGGCCGGAACCCAGAACAGGCCGATTACGTGATCGAAATGATAGTGACTGAGGAAAATATGCGCCGCCTTGATTTTCGGCCAGACCCCCTTGAAAAGCGTCCTTTGGAGGTCCATGAGACGGCAGATACCGGTACCGGCGTCAATGATGACAAGCTCGTCTGCCCTCATAAAGGCAAAGCAGATCGTCTCCTGCCCGTTCGATGGGAACCATCCCTCGGAACCAAGGGAATATAAAGTCAAGCTGGTTTCATTCATTCCGTATCCACCGTCCAGTCACGTTCTTCTCCCGATCAATGACCCGACCGGCAATTGTATCGCAAACCGATCCGGAAGCCCGACCGTAAGGGAGGGCGCTCTTCTCGAAAAGAAATGCCCCGGCTTAAACGCCGGGGCTCATGAATTCCCTCACTTGATCAACCCGCGCGGTTCTACGGCTCTATCTCGATCGTGTACTCGCCCTCGCCTTCCCAGTAATAAACGTACACATA
Organism: uncultured Planctomycetota bacterium; assembly: GCA_964387135.1. Classification (GTDB taxonomy): domain Bacteria; phylum JAJVIF01; class JAJVIF01; order JAPKYR01; family JAPKYR01; genus CAYLVL01. The sequence continues at coordinate 8,285 of CAYLVL010000066.1, read as the reverse complement.
GCACTGTCCGGGCACATCGCACTCGATGCTCTCGCCGGAGCCCCAGTCATACGCGCCGCCGACCAGCTCGTCGTCGCTGTAGACCTCGAAGTCGATCTCGCATTCCTCGTCATCGAAATAGATCGTGAACGTCGGCTCATATCCTTCCTGGCCGTCGAGCACGAACCAGTCCTCGTCGTCCGTGCAGATGTAGCCGTGGATTTCGAGACCCTCGACCGGATCGGCCAGATCCATCTCATCATTCGGCTCGACCTCATCCGGACCCGCGCAGCTGTCGGGCTTGATCCTGATCGTGTAATCGCCCTCGCCCGACCACCACCAGACATGGATGTAAACCTCCTCGGGGACCTCGACGGTCACGCTGTCATCAGTTCCGTAGTCGATCTGGTGGGCAACGACCTCATCGCCGCTGTAGATGTCCCAGTCGATCTCGAGTTCCTCATCATCGAAAAGCATGGTGAACCGGGCCTCGACGCCCTCCTGGCCTGCAAGGACAAACCAGTCGTCACCATCGTCTTCGTCCATATGGCCCCTGATCACGAAGCCGTCGATTGAGTCCGCAAGCTCCTGCGTGTCGTTGGGCTCAATTTCATCATCGCCCTCACCCGCCACGGCTGGCAGCACGGTGAAAAGGAGCAAAAGAAAGATCGCCGCACTGACTGGGATGATTTTTCTCATGCTTTCAGCGCCTCCAAAACGTTAGAGATGACGAGATAATACCATAAAAACGGATTTAAAGCCTGAAATACAGGGGCACGAGCGGCGGAATGATCCGGTCGCTGCATCGAGAGCCCCCCGAACTGGCATCCTCTCTTTGCGTGAATCGCGCTCGGAATGTTCTAGCTCACCGGTTCGACTTAATAGATCACTATAGCCGCCGGCAAGAAACCTTGTAAAAATGGGGGCTTTTAGGCGGTCCCGGCTCTGGCTGGAGGGCCGATCATGTGGTATAATACTATATGATGATAAGCTGGATTCTATTCGGTTTGATTTGATCAACCGAAGGGAGGTGAACACCATGCCAGGCATCCGGCTGACATCATCCGTCGTCAATCGGGTGGTGTTGCTGCTCATCATCCTCGGTCTGGTTATCGGCTCGACCGTCTCGGTTAGAGCCGACACAACCGACCAGGATTGGAGCCTTCGTGAGGTGGTTCGCACGCTCGAGCCCACTGTCGTGTGGGTTATCGCGAACATGGGACAGAACGAGTGGTCCCAGGGGTCCGGGTTTATCGTGCACGAGGACGGCCACATCCTCACCAACGCGCATGTAGTAACAGGCGCTTCAGAGATACTCGTCGGCTGGCCCGATCGATTCAACCGGTCGGAGAAAACAGCCGAAATAGTGGCCGCTGACATCGAGCTGGACCTGGCCCTCATCAGGGTCGAGGGCGTTCACCTTCCCACGATTCCGATTGACACATCGGGTTCGGCCAGCCTTGGCGACGCGGTCATCACGCTGGCATATCCCGTGGGCGAAGAGCTGGGACTGGGAGGACTGACGGTCACCCGTGGTGTTCTCTCCTGCATCCGGCGGTCGGCGGACGGCGAGGTGATACTGCTTCAAACAGATGCGGCGGTTACGCTGGGATGCTCCGGCGGACCGCTCTATGACCTGGACACCGGCTCCGTCATCGGAATCGTCCAGGGCAAGGGCATGCTGCTTTTGGAGGGATTCAATTTCGCCATACCGATCACCCAGCTTTTCGAGTTCTCGGGGACCAATCCCGGGGACGGTGTGCCGGCGGCAATCGAGAGCCTTAGCGGGAACCATGGCGCCGGTTTCTCCGAGCCCGGCGAGAGGGCCCGGGGGGTTTTCGAGCAGGGCATGGTGGCGCGCGAGCACATGGAATGGGGCGAAGCCCTGTCCAATTTCCATGCGGCGTGGCAGCTTGAGGCCGAGGATCCGCAGGCCGCGTACGGAGTAGCCGAATCGTACGCCGGACTGGATCAGCCCGGGCAGGCGCTCAGATGGCTGGAGCGCGCGTTCGAGCTCGGCTACACCGATTTCGACGGCGCCCTGGAGTCGGACGGCTTCACGGAATTCAGGGACGACGAGCGATTCGTCGATCTGGTCCAGTCGTTTTGATTTCCTTTATCAGGTATCTGCCGCCTCGCATCCAATTTAAGTGGAAGTGATCTGAAACAGATACAGTTCATCCAGCACGCGTCTCTCTTCCTCCCCCCTCACAGGGGTCGGATGCCCGGCGAAAGCACGGGCATCCGTTTATTTGGGATTCCGAAATGCAGGCGAGACATTCGCTCCAGGCATACTCATGAAGCACCGGGGACATCTTCTTCACCTTCCAGGTGATAAGGTATCCCCCGGTTGTTTATCAGCTACCCATTTACCTCCGCATTTTGCCTTTCTTCCCCGAAAAAAAATACTGCGCGACCATGCACGCAGCTATTCACAGCCTCCCGAGCCCACGCGGGGCACAAGAAGCGTCTTTCTTCCCTTGGGACCTCGAGACGACGTCCAGGATCGAAATCCGGTATTGCCGATGTCAGACCGTCTCGCTGGCCTCTTCCACGTCTTCGTCGAGTCTGAGCTTGGTGGCCCTCGGCTCTAACGGACGCGCGTTCTTCAGCCAATCATCATCGCCTTGTCCGCTGGTCGCCACCCCGCCGGCATCATGTGACACGCCTGTGGGCGTGCCGCCTTTGCCGAAGTGCTTGCTGACGCTGGCCTTGGCCCCGTCCTTCCAGTGCTGCGCCTTCGGCGTGCTCAGATCATCGAAACTCGGTTCAGGCTCCGGTGACGATACCGGCGGCACGTATTCCTTCGACTGAGTGGCGGCCTTGCCCGAGTATGCCGAGACAAGCGCCCAGATTACGACCACCAAGACGATACCGATCAATACCCAAAGTAAAAACACGGGTAATGCCTCCTTTCATCCACTAATGTCCGACTAGTGCCCGTACCCCTGTCCCAGGGGGTCCTGCGTGCGGGTGATGGGTCCGGCGATCCGAATGCCCGTGGATCGAAACCCGTCACTGAAGCCCGTCGTGCCTAATTGCCGCCGGACCGCTCGAGCTCGCTCAGGATTACTCTCGCGGTTTCAAGGCCGATTCCTTCAACTTCAGCTATTTCCTGTGCCGATGCCGCCTGTAACTTTCTCACGCTGCCGAAATGATTGAGCAGCGCTTCCTTTCGCTTCGGGCCTATGCCCGGTACGCGATCCAATATGTTATTCTCTAATCGTCTCTTTTCAAGCGCAACTCTGTATCGATTCGCGAATCTATGCGCTTCGTCCCTTATCTCCGTCAGTAACCGCCTCGCCGCCGAGCTCTCCGGAAGCCTGATCGGCGACTCGCGACCGGGGATGAAAAGCTCTTCCTCGGCTTTCGCCAGCGCAGCGACGGATATCGTTTCGTCCAGCCCTGCCTCGTTCAGAAGCCGCCAGACCACCCCCAGATGCCCCCGCCCGCCGTCCAGGAGCATCAACCCTATCCTGCCCGCCTCCTCGGGAGCCTCCCTGAATTCCTGGAGCCTCCTGGAAATCGCTTCACGCATCATAGCATAGTCGTCCTGAAGGTCGACATTGCGTATGCGGTACCGGCGATAGTCGTCTTTCGACGGCTTACCATCTATATATACCACACGAGAGGCCACGGCGGTACGCTGACGGTTGTCAACTCCGAGATTACTCACGTCGTAACATTCGATCCATCCGGGCCGTTTCCTGAGATGAAGCGCCTTCTTAATCTCTCTTAAAGCCTCCGTCAAGCGCTTTTCCTCGTCTTCCTCTTTCTTGAGAATCGCCTCGAGCTCGTTTTTCGCATTCTCGCCTACATTCTCAAGAATCTTCAGTTTGTCTCCCTTTTGGGGAACCCGAATCCTCACTTTTGCGCCCCTGAGGGTTGTCAGCCATTCCTCAAGCACGGCTTTGTCGGTCGGCTCCAGTTCGACGTAAATCTCGGAGGGTATCTCGCCCGCTCGGGAGTAGTAATTCCGAAGGAAAGCGTACAGGCTCTCCTCCCTCTCGTTCTCGCTCCCGGTCGTGCCCTTAAGGAGGAAATGCTCCTTGCCCGTAAGCTTGCCGCCCCTTACGAAAAACGTCATCACGAGAGCCTTGCCCCATCCCAGCGCCAGAGCGATATAGTCCTGATCTACATACCGGTCAAGGACAACAAGCTGCTTCTCGGTGACATCCCTGATGGCCCTCGCCTGGTCCCTCAGATCGGCGGCGCGCTCGAACTCCATCTCGTCGCTCGCTTCCGCCATTTCCTTCTCCAGCCTGTCAGCGAGCTTTTCCCCCTCGCCCCGGAGGAACATCTCGATGTCCTTGATCATCCGCATGTACTCCTCCTCGGTGCATTCGCGGATGCATGGACCGAGGCAGCGCCCGATCTGGTACTGAAGGCAGGGGCGCTTCTTCGGCTGGTCGAGATTGTCGTGGCATTCCCGGAGCGGAAACGTCTCGTGGATGATTTCCAGGGCCCTTCTGACGGTGACCGCAGAGAAAGGGCCGTAATAGCGGGCGTCAGGATCTCGGGTGAGATCGCGCGCCAGAACCACGCGGGGGTATTTCTCCCCGTATGTGATCTTCACGTACGGGTAGCTCTTGTCGTCCTTGAGAAGAACGTTGTAGTAGGGCTGGTGCTGCTTGACCAGGGTCGCTTCGAGGGTCAGCGCCTCGAGCTCGGACTGGGTGATGATGATGTCGATATCGCGAACCTGCCACACCATTCGGCGTATTCGTCTGGTGTGGTTGGCGGAGTCCTGGAAGTATGATCGTACGCGGTTGCGAAGACTCCTGGCCTTGCCGATATAGAGGATCTTGCCGCCGTCGCCGCGCATGATGTAGACGCCCGGCTTCGGCGGCATGCTGTCGAGCAGTTTGGCAAGCTTGTCTTTCGGTATCTTCGTAACCGGCATGATTGTCAGTCACCGCGATTGATGAGCCTGTCGAACCGGCTCACTTTTTTTTCTTCACCGACACCAACCTGATTTCCACTCTCTTGCCCATCGCAGCCGCGACCCGCCTCAGCATCGACAGGGAATGACCTTCATAGTCTGCGTCCTCGAGCCTGCTGATCACCGACGCGGTCGTGCCCACGCGCTTCGCGAGCTCCTTCTGGGTAAGTCCGGACTTCTTGCGAAGGTCGTAGATCTTCCGGGCGATTTCCATATTCGCCCGTTCCTTGGCGACCCCCTCCTCAAACTCATCATCTTCGGCATCGAGCCGCCTATGCAAGATCTGCAGAGCATCAGAAGTCTTTTTTGCACTCATAGTTCGCCCTCATACGTGTGTATTGCGGGATCACCTTGAAAAGCCTGTTTCCTTGCTATCGCGCGTTCGATTTCCCTCTCTGGAATTGAAGGCGTCTTCTTCGTGAGCCCGTGCGTAAGGATAATTGACGTACGCTTGAAGAAGAAATAAAGAATTCCGTACTGCATCCCCCTGTATGTCGCACGAAGCTCGTAAACGCCGTCCCTGGGGTATTCAGTCTCAGGTCTGCGAAGCATGTGACCGTGTTCCTTCAGCCGCTCCAGCCGAGCGAACACCTTGCGCCTTGCCTTGACGGAAAGACCCAGTATCCACTCGACGACCGGCGCCTTTCCCCTGTCGTCTCGGTATGCGAGGACATTGAACACCATTTGCCCAAGGCAAGATTATTTCGCAATATTGCGAATTCGTCAAGGTCCGCTGGACAACATCAGGGCTCTCTACGGCTCGATCGGTGGGAACTCCGGCAGCACTTTGACCTCCACTTCCCCACCCCAGTCGGTCTCCGGCTGCAAGAGAAGCATCCTGCGATGACTCAGATGCGGGCAGAGCGCGCTCGGGGCCGACACAGCCTCCTCCGCATCAATCGACTGCACCACTCCCTTCGCCTCTCCTGCCCAGTCTTCCGGCATAAGGACCTCGGGATGCATGCTGAGCCCGAAAATCGGCGAAAACGCGAGGAACCCGAGGACCGCGGCGACAATCAGCGCGGACGCCCGTCGCATCCGCACCAGCCTCGGCTTCGACCGGATATCCATCGACCACGCGGCGGTTGTCATGTAGATCACCAGCGCCTCGGCGGTCGCGATAAACAGAAACGGAATCCACATCGCGGTGTACTGATGAAAAATCGACCGCTGTTCCGGGCTGACGGAAAGCAGCGTGTAGAGAAGGGTCGGGATGAGCAGCATCGATGTCCCCGGCCTCTTGAAGGGCAACAGGGCCAGCGGAACAAGATAAAGCGCGAGAAGCGCGATTCCCCTCGAATCGAACGCGTGCCTTATCCACATCCCCGGGTGCAGGAAGAAGTTGCGGGCGATCTCCCCAACAGTGCCGCCGAGGTACTCATAGCGATGGATGTAGAAATAGCCCTCGCCCTCCATCCTGTGCGACGGTATGTAAACGCTCGCGAGGTAGATGAATCCGGCCCACGCGACCAGCATCCCGGCAAGCCCGATCCATCCGAGCGCCCGTTTCGCCGCCGTCCCCTCTCCATGCTTCGCCCACGGTGACCGCGACAGGAACTCCCAGAGTCCCCACCATCCCGCGACAATGAACGCCTCCTCCCCGCACAGACACATCCCGATCAGGCCTGCCAGGAAGACGAGAATGTTATCGCGTCGCGATCCGAGCCAGCCGATCATGACGAACAGCGGCGCGATCGCGATCGGATGGAAATCCGCAAGCGTAAGCCAGTGCAGCGGCGGGAAAAGGCACCATGCAAGAAACAGGAGCATCGCCGGTATCTCGCCGATCTTCTTCCGATACGTTCCGTGGAGTATCAGGCCCGCACCCACCAGCGCCGCCGCCTGGATTCCAAGGAGCCACGCAATATGCGGGAGGATCTTGTAGATCGGCACGAAGGCGAGGAGGATCGGCTCGAAATGATCGCCTCGAAGATCATGCACGCCCCTTACCGAGCACTCCCAGCCGTGGCCGTTGGCGAGATTCCATATCACCTGGTCGAAAATCGCCAGGTCCCACGCCTTCGAGTGGAAGCTGATATGCCGGATCATCCCAACCGAGAACAGGACGATCCAGGTCACGACCGCCGCGATCCATATCAGGCGCGTGAAGCGACCGGGATCCGCTTTCATGTCGGACCAGCGCTTCGCGAGCCTCGGTCCGATAATCCACGCGGCGACGAGGATTATCAGAAGCCTCAACCCGACAAGCCAGTACGCGCCGTTGAACTGCTCGGAGTATTTCGCAAGTGTCTCCACCTGACGGCCTATTCTAACTCATTCCTGCCACGGAGTGTTCGGTTGATTCCGCAGCCTCACAGCATTGATCGCATGAAATCCGGCATGGAATCGGATACCCTTTTCGCAGAGCCGATAATGTAGCATTGTTTCATGAATCGATCATGGCGCGACCAGGGAAATCGCCCCGACCCTCTGCAACTTCGAGCGCATACTCGTGGCTGACACCCATCGCCGTGGCCATCGCCTGCGCTGTCGGCTATTTCCAGGTCATGTCGGTTGGATTTCTCGCCGATGACTTCACCATTCTGCACGCCCTCGAATATGCTAAGATATCCGACATCGGCTCGGGTGGAGTGTATTTCCGACCATTCGCGTTTGCCTCCTTCGCGCTTGACAGGCTGGTATTCGGCGACTGCGCGCTCTGTTTCCACACCGTCAACGTGGCTTTGCATTTCGTCGCGTCCCTGGGTGTCGCCGCGCTCACCAGGATGCTGATTAAACAGCCATTTGCGGGACTCACAGCGGGTCTGATATTCGCCCTGCATCCCGCGCATGTCGAGGCGGTGAGCTGGATCGCGGGACGATACGATGTGCTGTGCGCGGCTTTGCTGATCTGGTCGTTCGTATGCTACATCCGGCACTATGAGGACTGTTACTCTAAGTCCAATCGCAGCCGCGGTCGCATCCTGTTGCCTCTCTCGATCACCCTGCTCGCGCTCGCTTCTCTGACCAAGGAACAGGCTTTCGTATTTCCACTCACGATCCTGTTATACGAGATGTTCCTTCCCAACAACTCCGACGACCCCGTCCTGCCGCTCTCGAAGCGATGGACGCGCGTGCTTCCGTACTTCGTCGCGGTCGCAGTGATCTTCTGCATTCGATGGATCGTATTGGGCGGTCCGGGAGGTTACATCCCCGAGGAATCCAGCGGGAACATCTTCGCCGCCTTCCCGTTCAACTAATGGTTCGTCCTTTCGCTGTCCTCTTTCTGCCGGGAAATCCATCGATTCTACAGGGCACTGGCACTTTGTGGATGGTGATCTACATCATCGTCATGCTCTCTCCTCTCCTGCTTGTTCTCAAGATGCAGCATCGACTTGCCGCGTTTTGCGTTCTTGCGATCGTG
>CAYLVL010000065.1:0-10876 GCA_964387135.1 uncultured Planctomycetota bacterium | reverse complement strand
TCGCCGGACCGGTGCCCAGGGTGGCCATATCCCAGGTGATGCTGAAATTCACGCCCGCGAACGTGCCCGTACCCGAGCCGCTGTCGAACCACGGATGGCAGATCGGGTGCGTGATCTCGAACGTGTCGTTGTACTGGAAGACAGTCGAAGCCTGCCACTGCCCACCGAGGATCAAATCGCCGTTCTCGGCGTCAGTGAAGTCGAACTCATGCGGGCAGTACTGGGTTCCACCGACCACCGGCGCGTCTTCCTTGAAGAAGAAATCGGCACTCGGCCAGGTGCTCCTGGCTCCGGACGGAACATCGGGATCAGTCGGCAGGAGCCACTCGCAGATGGCAGGACCGGAGGGAGGCACGACAGTGAAATCCCAGGGACCATCGCCGTCCTTGTAATTGAGACCGCCGAGCCCGCTGATATGGTCGTTGTAGTAATCGAACGCACGGGTCTGGTAGGTGGTCGAGGCCGAGTTGTACTGATCGATCAGCCTGATGCAGAAAGGCTCGAAGCCCTCGACCGTGATGGCAAGCGGCGGATCGAGCTCGGCTTCGAGTCCCCATTCATCGACGACCTTCAGTCCGATCTCATGCACGCCGCCCTCGAAGAACATGATTTCTATCTCGTCGTCATCTTGGATATCTTCGGGATCGTCATAGTCGCCGTTCCCGTTGACATCCCAGTAGACCTCTTCTATATCGCCGTTGCCGTCATCGTCCACCGACGTGTTGGTGATTGTCACAAGTTCGCCCAGGGTCACTGTCAGGGCGCTCGCTTCGGCACCGGGCACCGGGGGACCATTGACTTCCACAAGCAACGGCTCATCGAGTTCGTCCTCATTGTCGGCCGAGTCAATGACCTTATGCTGGACAAGGTAGTCACCGCCCTCGGTGTACCTGTGCATCGTGGAGTCGCCGTACTTGTCCCATGTGCCGTCGCCGTCGACGTCCCACATGAACTGCACGATGTCGGAATAGCCGTTCGGATCGGTAGAGCAGTCATAGAAATTGACCCAGGTCTTGACCTCCGGATGATCGTTGTCGACATCCGCGCACGCTTCCGGCGGATAGTTGTCCGATCCCGAAACGATGATATTCAGCGGCACGTCGAGCATGTCCGAGTGATCCATGGAGTCGGTCACGCGAAGCTGGACCTTGTAGGTACCGGGCTCTGTATACTGGATGTCCTGGGGATTCTGCTCCATGCTGCCGACCTGGAATCCCTGTACCTGATCGAACGAGAAATCCCACTCCCACTTTACGATATCGTCGGTGCCGTCCGGATCGGTCGAGTCATCGAAGAAGTCGACAGGCTGGTTAACGACAGGATTGGTAGTCTCGGCATGCGCCGCCGCCACCGGCGGCTGGTTTTCAGGCGTCACATATTCCGCGACCGTCAGCGTAATCACATTATAGGTTATCAGGTCAAGCCAGTCCGGTGATGTCGCATTCTCGCCGTCCTCAACCGAGACAAGGCACCTGTATTCGCCCTGCGGCGCGAGAAGCTCGTTCTCCACAGTCGCGACGAACCGGGTGTAACCGGTTCCGTCCTCGCTGAAGACAGCAGAAACCTCACCATCGAAAAGATCCGGGCACTCAACCTTCGGCGAGAAGTGACTGGCCTTGCCCTGATAATCATAGACATCAATGTACAGCTTCGTCTGACCGCCCTCGTCCGTAAGACCCTGACCGACGGCCTCTTCGGTGTACTCGATCTTCCACGGCTCCGGGCTGTTGGCCTCAGGCGGAAAGTCGGTCATGGGATTCGTCACAGGCTTGGTTGCGGGGGGTGCCCAGCATGCGCCCACGGCATACCCGAAGATGAACTGACTGTCCGGCATGTCGAGCTCGTACCCGACCGTTATCGAGCTGCCTGCATAGAAGGCGTTTCTTGTATTCAAGGGATCGTCGGATACATAACGCTTGTAGCCGTTCAGGAGTGCGTTCGGATTCAATCCTCGCGAGAACCTTCCCTTCCAGTAGCCCTGTAGACCGCCGGGACCGCTGCCCGCGGTAGTGGCGTTGTAAAGGGTAGTGAAGCCGTCCGCATTGACCAATTCGCCGTCACCAAGATCGCCATCCGGCATTGTCAGGCCGCTTTCCGGGAAGGAACGACTTCCGGCGAACATCGCTATGCCGCGCACATCGAAGCCGGTAAGGTTCGCGGTAGCGAACGGGTGCGTGATCCGAACATCGAAGATCTTCGTTCCATGACCGGTGTTGGTGACACCTGTGACCGCGACGCAGCTAGTGCATGGGCCGTTCTCGAGGAACTTGAGCACGTTCCAGTGGGTGGCCACATCGCGGCAGGGGACCACCTCGATCACGTTCTCGACGGGATCGACGAATATCTCGTAGTAGGCCCAGAGATAGCGGCCCGCTTCTGTCGCCTCTATCTGCCTCGTCAGCTCAGGTGATGAGGGGTTGTCTGTAACGGGGGTGTTGCCGGAGCAGGAGAGCGCCGTGATAAGTAGTATCGCAAGGGCCCCGGCGAACAAATGCAGGCGGGAGTTCATGAGAAGCCTCCAATTGACATCGTGAGGGTTTTTCGGCTTGTCGCCATCCTGACAGCAGGCTGACATACTCGTGGATTGCATCCGGGTGCATGGATGGAGATTGCCGCCCTCTAATTCTACATCTATTTAGATAAGTTCGCCAGGGGGAATAATATAAATAGTAATAGAATTGCGCAAGCCCGCGCGCCATGCAATCTGTTCGCCCTCCCTTACGCTCGGGCCTCTGCATAGAGCTGAACACCTTTTCGATTCCTTCAAGGTGCTTGAATCTGCTTAAGAAGCGCGTTTGACCGGATCGCTTTCCAGCCGTAATATGTCTCATACATCCTCCATTCGGTTCATTGAGTGGCGGCTATTTTTGCTCTTTCGCGACACATCAAAGGTTTCCTCTCGGAGGATCAGCATGAAGAGGCTTTGTTTTCTGCGATCAATCGCTGCAGGAGTCATTCTTGTCCTGCTCGCACTGGGATGCTCGGGAGGCTCGGACTCTCCGGCTTCGCCGGGGCTGACCGACAGTCGAACCGTCTCCATCACTACGATTGCCCTTGGTGATGCAGAGATAGCCGGAGACGAGCTTACCATCCCGGTTCTGCTCGATGGCATCAACGATATCTACGCAATCAGCTTCCGAATCGGATTCGACCCGAATGCCCTGATGCCGATAGGGGTCGACTGGACCGATTCACTCGAGGATGAGGACGCCACATTCCAGATGCTCGACAGGAGCGGTTTCGTCCCCCTTGCGTTCGCGAGATTCTCGGGCAATCCCGGTCTCGAAGCCAAAGGCACGCTCTGCACCGTTCGTTTCAGAGTCATCGATCCCGAGAACGCAACATCGTGGATCGTCCCGGATGATTCCTACCTCGTGGCTTACAACTACCTCGGGGACCGTCTTAACCTCCAGACCGGAGGTGAGGCGCGATGACTCGTCCGGATCATCTCCTCGCCACCCTCGGCGCTTTCATTATGCTGGCAGTCTTTGCCGCGCCTGCGCTGGCTATCGTTCCTCCGTCCGACGAGGAAGCCGAGCGTCTCAGGACCGCTCCCGATCTCCAGGAGCGCATCGACCGCGCCAACGCCCTCCTGGAGCCTCTTCTGAATCCCCCGAGCGTCAGCCCGATGGACGCGGCCGAGAACTTCGCGGCGGGCGTCGCGCGTTCCTTCGGCCTGACTCGCGACGACGAGAATTACCATACGCGTTACGACCTGAATGGCGATCAAGTTATCGACGAGAGAGACTTCGTGGAGCTGGCGTTCGAAGCGCCCGCGAACATCCGCCAGGCCTGCAAGTCGCCGACCCACGGCGAGGCGCACTGCGCAGTGCTCCCGATCAAGTTCCCCGATGTCGCCCCCAGTCCCGGCCATCACTCCGATTACTGGGACAATATGTTCTTCGGCGACTCGACCTACACGACTCACTCGTTCTACGAGCAATGCTCCGACGGCGCGCTCAATCTCGGCGGCGACGTTCTTGTCGATCCCGTGGAGCCTGACGGCTACTGGGTCGCGGATTTCCCGAAGACCCACTATGACTGGGATACCGAGCCGAGCCTCCTCGAAGAGATACTCGACAAGGCCGACGATGAGTACGATTTTTCGGTGTATGACGCCGACGGCAACGCCGAGGCCGACGGTGTGTTTTTCATCTATGCAGGAGACACCGACGGCTGGGGCGATTTCTACTGGGGATGGGCCACGTACGGCGGCTGGATCGTCGACGGCGTGAGGGTCGGTCCCCTGATGTTCGTCGGCGAGCACCTCATGACCTACCGCGTCGCCGCGCATGAATTCGGTCACATGATGGGCCTTCCCGATTACTACGACTATACCTTCAAATCCAACGGAGTCGGAGTATGGGCCCTGATGGGCAAGGGCGAGGCCTATCACGACGCGCGTTCCCGCTACTACCTCGGCTGGGTGGACCCGATCGCGATAAGCATCGACACGCCAAATGTCACGTTCACCCCAAGATCGGATAACGGCCCGGTCTATCGCCTGTGGCACATGGGGGAATACGGCCCCGAAAGCTTCCTTCTGGAGATGGTCTCACCGACCGGCTATGACTACAAGCTGCCGGGCGAGGGACTGATGATCTGGCACGTCGACGAGAGGATACCCAACAACAACAACTGGCGACACAAGCTGCTTGATGTGGAAGAGGCCGATGGTCGCGACGATCTGGACGCCAAGGCCAACAACGGCGATGCCACCGACCCGTACTGGTTCGGCAACGCAGATACATTCAACAGCTCGACCTACCCGGACTCGGACTCGTACGATGGCTGGGGGACGGCTGTCCAGGTGCTTAACGTGTCGGCGGTCAGCGCGGGCACAATCACTGCCGATCTCCTTGTAGGGATACCGGGCGATCTGGAAGTGGATGAGATCGAGCCGAATGATGTCTGGAACGACTCCGGGGTCATCCCTGTACCGGATCCGAACGGCATCCCGGACGGTCGGGTGGATTACTACGCCGATCCGTCGGATTATTGGCAATTCACTGTTTTCAAGCCGATGGTCATCGATATCACTCTCGACTCCTATCTCGACGGCGCGAACCTGAGCCTCTATCTCTGGTCGCTCGGCGGTGGTGGTCCGGTCGAGGTCGCCGACACCACATGGGCCGACGAGCACATGCGCGCCTACGTTCATGTGCCCGGCAACCACTTCATCGAGGTTCGCGCCGAGCGTCAGGGCTCCTACTACGATCTGCATGTAGAGACCGAGGAGTACCCTGAGCCGGGGGAGATCGCAATCAAGGGCTTCCCGCTGCTTGCTGAAAGGGTGTATGACGACACGCTGACGCTTCCTGCGATGCGGATCGACATTTTCAACAACGCGGGATGGACCCACTTGAACTCCCTCCGGTTCTACACGCAGGGCGCATATCCATCGTTCATAGACAGAGTTGATCTTTGGCTCGACAACGGCGACGAGATTTTCGGTCCCGGACTCGATACCCGTATTGCGGGTCCGATCCCGATGGATGTTACCAATCGCGTGGTGGTGGACGGGCTGAGTCTGCACATCGACGGCTACACAGTTCTTTTCATGACGATGGACCTTGGCGACAGCGCGGGCGGCGGTCAGGTCGGTCTCAGCATACAGAGCTACAAGGACATCATCTTCTCAGACGGGACTGTGGTCTATCCCAACTTCCCGCTCGAATCGGGAATTGCGTATGCCGAACCCGCCCCGATGCCGCTATGCTATGTCGCCGCGGGCGATTTCTGGATGGGCTCCGACCCGGAGAATGACCCGTACTACGATCCGGGCTGTGACTACAACGAAGAAACTCCGCCGCACTGGAATCGCACCGGCGATTACTACATAAGCCGGTACGAAATCACCAACGCTCAGTATCGGCAGTTCATGGATGACGGCGGTTACGACACCCAGTCCTACTGGGCCGCCGGAGGCTGGAGCTGGAAGAACAACAACGGTATCACCGCGCCGGGGTACTGGAACGACGGCGAGCACTACATCGGAGACGACTGGCCGGATCATCCGGTCGGCGGCGTGAGCTGGTACGAGGCGATGGCCTACTGCAACTACATCGGCGGACGTCTGCCGCACGAGCCCGAATGGGAGAAGTCGGGACGCACCACCGACGGCCGCATCTACACCTACGGCAACACCTACAACCCGTTCATCTGCGCTCTGGGCGATCCGGAACCTGTCGGCAGCTATCCGGCTTCCGACAGCCTGTACGGTGTCGCCGATCTCTGCGGAAATATCTTCGAGTGGACCCTCGACGCGTGGTCGTGGGGCCTCTATGAGCGTTACAGCCAGGGCATCTTCGATCCACCCACCGGTCATTCCTACAAGATGCAGCGGGGATACCGATTCCTGGTCGTTGGCGACTGCGATCAGGACTACGCCACAAGGCTTTCTTATCGCGACACCTGGCCGAGGACGTATCGCTGGTCGGTCAACGGCTTCCGTCCCGCCTTCGATCCACCGTCGTAGCGCGTGCGACCCGGATTCGTTGTCTTCGACATTCGGGAGGTTTCCACCTATAATACCGGCACATAATCACGCGTGCTACCATCACGGAAGGAGGGACAATCGATGGCAACCACCAAGATCATAGAGCTGATCGGGGCATCTCCGAATAGCTGGGAGGAAGCCGCCCAGAACGCGCTTGCCGAGGCTGGTGAGACTGTGAAGGGAATCAAGGGAATACATGCGATCGACTTCACCGCCGTGGTCAAGGACAACAAGATCGTCGAGTATCGCACCAACATCAAGATCGCTTTCATAGTCGAGACCGACCGATAGGCTCATCGCAGGCAATAACATACGCTTGTGACCTCGGTCTTCCGTCTCCGTCGGGAACCATCGCGGCCCGATCATTCGGGCCGCTTTCTCGTTTCCCGCCCCAAAAACCGAAAATGGGTGTCAGGTTTTGGTTCCCGGCTGCGTTCAATACGTGAAGGCCGACCAACGGCATTCACGACACTATGGACCCATCATCAAACCGGGAAATGGACTTCGATCCGAGTCTTCCGCTGGGCGATTGCTCCCTTCTTGACCGGCATCCGACTGTCGTGTTGAATTCGAGGCAATCGAAGACGCCACGTGGGGATGATCCGTGGGTTCGGAACACAATCGAGGCGGTCAAACTGGCGATTCATCGCCACAGTCCCATCGTCTCCTCGATCGGCATGAACACCTGGGAGCTTTCACTGTGGGCTACGGGCGAGTCAGGAGGCAACGCGGTGGTCATCCTGCCCGCTCCGTCATCCGGCTCAAGAGAGAAGTCGATCCTTTCAGTCGCGAGCGACTTCGGGATCGAGTTCGAGAAGCATGCATGGCTGTTCGTGCCCGTTTCCAAAGGCTCCGGAAGTGCCAAGTCGTGGTGGGCGGAGAGAGACCGACTGGCCTTCGAAATCGCCACCTGCATCATGCCTGTCTCCGTCCGCCCGAAAGGTCGTCTGCTCAAGTACATGGAGACTGGGCTACGCCCGGAACAGAGCATCCATGAGGGATTCCGAACCGAGTACGAGAACGGATCGAGACGCGATGAGATCAATCTGCCGGAGAAGTGCTTCGAGGTCGAGAACTGGCCTTACGTAACGCACTGGACGTGCAGGCGCTACGGCCCCTGGCCCGGCGAGACATCCGCCGACTATTACCGTGCGGTTGCAGCAAGCAGGTCGTCCTATGCCCGGTCGGCATCGGCCACACTGAAGAAGATTCTTGCGGAGAATCTCATCAGGGCATCCGGAAACCATATTCGAAAAAGCACGCCGGTTGTCGCGTTCACCGCTCTCAAGCCGTCTGAAGCGCTGCCGCTCATGCGATGGCGCAAGCGGTACGTGAGACCGACGTTCGAGCCGTACGGGATCGCGATCCATTATCGCGCTGCAATGGGAATCGGAATCCGTCCGGTGACCTACCTGAAGTCAGGTGGAAAGAAAAAAACGGATGAGGGCGTGTCACCTGACATGATCCAGGGCTGGGGCACCGGCGACTGGCCAAAGGAAAAGGAATGGCGCGCAATCGGCGATGTCGACCTTTCCGAATTGCCGGAAAAGAATGTCATCGTGCTGGTGCCTGATAAGAAGGAAGCGGAGGAGTTTCGGTCACTGACACACTTCGAGGTGCTGCCGTTGGATGACACGCAGGTTTAGCTCCTGAGGCGTTCCTGCTTTCTTCCGGTTTGACCCGGCCATTCCGCCGCTTTACAATTCTGACGCCACGGCAAGGTAGAGGCTGGACTGCCCTGAAATGACCGATTGGATTGAGACATTCCTGGGCACGCTGTTTCCAAGCGTCCCGACCCCGTATAACGACAGGAGGCACCCGAACCTGGATGCTCTCAGGGCATACGCCGACTGGATGAAGAGACAGCCGATCGACGGGGTTGCCGTCAGTCTTCGCACCGGAGAGGGGGATCGTTTCGACAGCGAAACATGCGCCGAAATCCTCGAATGCTGGAAAGCGGCGATGGAGGGTCTGCCCCTGATCGTGGAAGTCGGTCCCGACCCGAAAGCGGCGGCTTCCGATGCCATATCAACTGCGCTCGATATCGCGAATGTCGCCAGGGACACGGCCCGATATTTCCTCCTGAAACCACCGACTGTATTCTGCAGCGAACCGGACCGCGATTCAAGGATCATCGATTACCATCGCTCTATCGGGGAGCTGGGCATACCGCTGATCGTCTCCTGCACAACCGAGGGCGGTGACGGGATGAGATACAGCGACGATGTGGTCGAGACGCTGTTCGACATGGACGAAGTGGTCGCGGGAAGGATATCCATGATCGGATCGCCCGTCCTGCTCCAGGACCTGATTACCCACCTTCTTGTCAACCATCCCGACAAGGCGGTCCTGAGCGGCGACGATCGCCTGTGCGGCTATTCGCTCTACCGGGGCTGCCATGGAACGCTGTCGGCTGTCGGGTCGATCTGCCCGAGGCTCCAGAGAGAGCTGATCGATGCGTGGTTCATGGGCGAGGCTACCCGTTTTCTGAACCTGAGCCGCCTTACCGACCATGTCGCCGAGGCGATCTTCATCGAGCCGATCGAGGGCTACGCCCGGCGACTTCTTGTCGGGCTCGCGTACCAGAGGATCATCCCGGAGGAATCCGCCGACGATCCCTGGGCGCCGCCGATATCGCCGCGGGATGAGGAACTTGTAAAGGCAACGCTGGACGCGATCGGGGAGTGGTCCGATGGCAGGTGCTGAAATCCTGGGGTTTCTCGACCGCATCGATCTGGACGCGTCCCACGTCTACTCCCTGAGCGACGATCTGGATCGCGCCGCAGTCGGCAAGGCAAGCATAGTCGCCGAACGCGTAAGGGACACATACTCGGTCGATCTCTCGGCGGACTACGCGGGAGTTTCGCTTCCCCATCCGTTCGGGAAAGCCGCTGGACAGCTTTCGCTGAACGAGAGTCAGGTGTCATCCGATCGCGAGAGCGGCCTGTCCTTCACCGTGCTCAAGTCGGCGGTGGGGGTGACCGTGACGGGAGAGGTGGGCATCGAGGACTGGGAGAAATCAGCACCCGCCATGGTGCTCGAGCCGCGGGTCGCCCGCGACGGTCGCACCGGATGGACCGTCACATGGAAAGGCAGGGGCTGGGACAAGGGCTTCAACGCGTACCTTGGATTCTATCGGGATGCCCTCGGCCTTAATCCAGGCTATCCCGTCATACCATCGCTGATGGTTGATGTCACCGACCGTGATCGCGCGATGCGTCAGGCCGAGTACTGCCTTGCACAATTGATGGAAGTGCATCGCGACAATTACCCCGGAAAGCTGTTTCTTGTCGAGATCGACATCAGTCCGACCCTGTTCCTCCTCCCCGACGCCGATCGCGACGAGGCCATACCGGACTACGTGAGAACCTCTGTTGCCGCGTTTCGACACGGCTTGAGGGCAGGCGGCGCGTGCATCGTCAAGCTTCCGAATGCGGATAGAGGCCCGGAATTCCAACTGCAACTGGCGAAAGCCGCGATTGAGGAGGGGGCGGGCAAGATCGCGGGGCTGATTGTTGGGAATCGCCTGTTTGACCCGGATGCGGAATTCGGGGGGCAGAAGGGAATCGCGTATGGCGGTTACGATCTGAGCAACGCGAACCTGGAGACGCTGGATCGTCTGGCTGCCGAGAACGTCAAGCCGCCCCTGATCGGTACCGGCAACATATGCTCGGGACGGATGATGGCCGAGTACGCGCTTCGAGGTTGCACTGCGGGCGAGCTTCACACATTCTTCCAGTTGCCGCCGTCTTCGTATCGCGCTCCACAGGAATCGGGCGGACGGACATGGCGCGCGCTCAGAGAGCTTCTCTATCACCCTGATGACGGACTTATCGCGGTTCTCCTGAAGCTTGCTAAAACAGGGATGCTTGAGCGAATGGAGAACCTCGTACGATTTCTCGACCTGCCGAAAGCACTTCCTGCAATCAAGGAAGCCCAGCCATGAACGAGAAAGAGCCTTTCAACAAGAGAGACCTTAACCGGACGAAGATCGTCTGCACTCTCGGGCCGTCGACCGATGACGAGAACGTTCTCAGGGGGATGATTGAGGGCGGCATGGACGTCGCGCGGCTCAATCTCTCCCACGACAAATTCGAGTCGCACCTGGAGCGTATAGCCAATGTACGCAGGCTGTCCGATGTGGTCGGAGTGCATGTCGCCGTAATGCTTGACACGCGCGGTCCCGACATCAGGATTGGCGACCTTGAAGGGGAGTCCGTCGAACTTGTCCCCGGACGTGAGATTATGCTGACAGGCGAGCAAGTCGCGGGCAACGAGAATCGTCTGAGCGTTTCATATCCCGATCTCCCGTCGCTTCTTGAGCCGGGCGACTGTGTTTTCCTGCGCGACGGCATGTTCGAGCTAAGGGTGATCGAA
>CAYLVL010000064.1:0-10896 GCA_964387135.1 uncultured Planctomycetota bacterium | reverse complement strand
CCGCATGATTATCACCGGTTTTTTTGTCGATTGGATGATGTCTTTCTTTACTTAAGACAACTGATGTCGCGAGAAGTATAGCAGGATTGGCGGAATTGATGAAAAGAAAACCGATTGCGAAAAACGCCTTCAGCCACTAGAATGAGCGGAAGGACAACGCCGGAGTGGCGGAATGGCAGACGCAGCAGACTCAAAATCTGCCGTAGTTCAATCTACGTGTGGGTTCGAGTCCCACCTCCGGCACCAGATGAATGAGTCGCGCCCATCGATCGATGGGCGTTATTTTTGCAGCTCTTCCCCCACCCGGACACACCATTCCACCGTCAAGCTTGGCCCCAACTCAGCCGATATAAGCTACTGATTGTGTCGAATTGGATTCGATCAAGTCTTATGAACGGCCGCTGACCGGGTACACCCGATAAGTGCTTGCCTTATGCAATCAGTTTTGATAAAACTTAAGCCATCCCAAACCAGTTTGATCAGTTCTAAAGGAGGATTTGTTATGAAGCAGGACGATTCCTGCCCGCGAGAGCCGGAACTCACGGACTCCGCATTACCTGCCCCGCTGCTCGGGGATATCTCCGACCGATGGATCTGGTTCGACTGAGAGGTGCGAAAGATGCGTAATGTAATTATTGCCCTGTGCCTGGGTCTGCTGCTGACAGGACCCGTGGCCGGTACAATCCTCACCGCCGACGAGCCGGTTGACGCGAGAGCGGACTGCGCGATTGCGACTACTCTCGATGATCTGCTCAGCCTTGTCGACTGGGAATCCTGGCTGATGCTCGACGGCATCGACTGGGACGACTGGCTCCTGCTCGATGGCATCGACTGGGACGACTGGCTCCTTGATGCCGGTATCGACCGATCCGAGTTCGATGCCTGGCTTGAGGACATCCTGGATGACGGCGGAAGCACACCGGGCTGAAAATGCCTGAGTCCCGTTTTTCCTGAAACCACCTGCCGTCACAGGTGGTAAGGTCTGCGTGTCCGCGCGCGGTACGTGGTGTATGTATGCCCTTCCGCAGCTATTGGCAAACCGCTCATTCATTCTGATATTCCGGCTGCCTTATGAATGCCTCTTCGATCTCGTCGAGGTGCTGAAGCGCCTCGAATGTGGCCGCTTCCCAGACCTCGTCGGGAAGATCCCGGATCACCTCGCCATATACATCGATAAGCTCCCACGCCTGAGCCCAGTGAGACCCGCACACACGCCCCAGACTGAAATCGCCGCTCACATGAACCGTGTGGGTTTCCGTTCCTCCCGTGTATGGATCCTTGACCTTCTCCTCGGTCGTGAAGGACATCGATCCCGACGCTCCTCCTTCCCGGAAACATCCGCCCATCTGGAAATCGTTGTGGGACGAGCTTACTGCAAGGCACCCGCTTGAGCTTATCTCGGTCAAGCCGCCTCCCATCGGACGACCATCAACCAGGGCATCCACATTCACCCACTCGTGTCTACTCCCGCCGTCATGCGTCGTCCTCGAGTACCTGATTCTGACCGCGACCTTCCGCTTGCCCAGCGGTTCATGATCCGATCGGTACGTCTCCCACATGAATCCCTCCCATTCTCCTTCCGCCTGACGCGACCAGTCAGGACCGTCGTCGTATGGAGGATCGTAGTCTCCCCCTCCCCCGTCGTATTCACCGCCGTACGGTCCGCCGGTATACTCGCCGCCGGACGGATACGTCGGCCAGGGCTCATCGAGCGCCCCGCAACCTGCCGATGCGATGAGCATCACTGGGAGAAGAATAAGCAGTATCGGGTGTCGTGAATTCATTGAGGACCTCGACACTTCCGGATCACCCCGATTGGTTACGGGATTCCGGGTATTTACGCCGGTTAATCACTTCAATAGATGGAGAGGCTTTGGAAACTGTCAGGAGGGATGCTTTCTAGGCTGTGCTCTCTTTGCCCTATCTGCGGCCTTCCGAGCATATTCCCTTAGATACTCCACATACTTCCCATACTGCTCCATCGACACCTGCGGCGGCGTCTGATGGTCGCAGCCGAGGATAATCCCGCCAGTTCTCAATGCGGGAAGGGCGTGCTCGAATTCCCTGACCATCTCCTCCTCCGATGCATACATCGCCCTCTTGTTGTACCCGCCGATGATCAGAACGCGCGGATGCTTCCTGCGCGTCTCCAAAAGGTCCATGCCCGCGTTACGCTCGAACGGCACGAATCCGTCGACATCCACCTCGTCATGGAACCACGGGATGATGTCGTTGATGTCACCGTCGCTGTCGACGAACACGAACCGTATACCCAAATCGCGCGCGTGCGCGACAAGCTCCCGATAGTAAGGCTTCATGAACTCATCAAAGTGATTCTTGCCGATCATGCAGCCCGTGTTGTAGCTCATATCCTCTGCGACCGTCATCCAGTCAGGCACCAGGATCGAGCAGTATTCGCTCATCACCCTCTTGTTGTACTCAAGGAGATCGCGATTGATCGCGTGGATCAGTTCCGGAAGCTCGTAGAACGCGGTCAGGTGCCTTTCGATCCCCAGGAGTTCCCTCGGAAACCAGAAAAATCCCTCTACCGTTATCCATGCGAAAATCTCGCCGGAATCATGACGCAACTTCACCGCGTTAATCGGATCCGGATCGAATGCCCTCTCTGGATAGTGCAGGCGCTTCGCATTCTCATACGATTCGAGCGTATCGACATTCCACTTCCCGTCTTCGCTTTCCGGATTCTCGTTCGGACCGGGACCGATCCATTTCTGGTGATGTGGATCGAGCCCGAAAAACTCTGCGGGATCTACACCAGCCGGCAGACCTTCGTTTTTCCATCGCTCCAGCGTAAGGTTCCACCATGCGAAAGGCTCGATGACGGGCATCCGGTCGATCGGCTGGAAGCTCAGGCACGCAAGAAATCGCTCCCGGTTGGTCATCTCCATGACACGCCAAGATACACTCGGTGATTGACCACCGCAAGGTAGTGGGGATCAGTAGCGGGAGCCGAATCCTCCGGAGGAACCGCGAGCCGCACGATCAATTCTCGCCTGGTACTGCCTGTAGTTCCGGACGGCCTTCGAGTCGTTCATCTCCTTCGCGATCTCCACCATGTCGTTGAGCCATTCTCTTGCTTCAGAGAGCTTTCCCTGTGCGATCAGCCTGTCAAGATCGGGATCGGTGAAATCGGGATCGGCCGCGACCCCGGCCTCTCTCCGATTCCCGTTGCTCCCGACCATATCCTGCTTTCCCCTGCCGCCCGTATATCTCGCGCGAATCGTGAAATCCTCGCTGCGACTCACCGCCTTGTGTTTTCTGGGCGGCGCGATGCCCTGTCGGAAGAACAGGAAATAGACGACAAGGGCGGGCAGTCCGAAGAACAGGACGATGACGGCCCAGATGAAGCCGTCCTGGCCGTGCTCGTCTGCGTCCATGTAGACCCAGATTACCAGCAGTACCTGGAAGATCGCCCCTATTGCGAAAAAGCCCGTGGACATCTGACATCTCTCCGATTATATGACTGCCCAAATGCCCGCGTGTTGCAGATGGCCGGGCGGTTGCGGGTGAAAAAAGGGAGGGGTATGGTATATAATTAAGAATTGTTATTGATTGCCGATCCCTTCATGCTTCGAGGTTTACCAATGCAAAAGGTTTATTCTTCCGTCATCGCAGCCTGCCTGATCATGATCGCAGGTCTTCTTGCTGTTTCATGCGGGAATGGAGGGAATCCCGCCATACCGGACGATCCGGGCTCAAGCGTTCAATCCCTGCCCGGACCAGGTGACGAGCCCGGGGATTCGGGCTACGTCCCCCCCATGTACCAGCATCTCGGGGGCATGCCCGACTACGCGCCCGATGAGGTTCTGGTCGTTCTTGACGAAGGCATGTTCCCGCGCAGGAATGACAACCGGCTGGTGCCGGACGCTGCGAATCGCGCCCTGGCGCTTCTCACCCAGCACAATCTCGAAATCATCCGGACGATCCCCACCGACTGGGGCACCGTATACAGGCTCAGGATAACCGATGGGTTGTCGGTGCCGGACAAGGTTGCAGAGCTTGAGCGGCTTGCAGAGATCGAGATCGCCGAGCCTAATGGGAGAGTGCATTTCATTGACGCTCCCTATTTCCCGAACGATCCGCTCTGGGAGAATCCGAACGACTACGATGATGATCCCCGATCGACCGTCCATGAGCAGTTCGGGCCGTCCAAAACCGGCGCCAGCTACGTCTGGGGCGACACCACGGGAGCCGGTATGGTCGTCTGCATAATCGACACCGGCATCCAGACCTGGCACGAAGACCTTTCGGCCAACATGTGGATCAACGAGGACGAGATACCGGATAACGACACGGACGACGACGGGAACGGTTACATCGACGATATCTACGGCTGGGACACCGACGAGGACGACAACGACATCACGGACTACGGCGGGGGCAGTTATCACGGTACCGGCTGCTCCGGAGTCGTGGCGTCCACCCGTGACAATAACAAGGGCTGCGTTGGAATCGCTCCGGGCGCCAGGCTGATGGGAATCCGCATCGGTTTCAATACGGGTTTCTATTCAGCGGTCACCGAGGGAATCCAGTACGCCATGGACAACGGTGCGGATGTCGTGAGCATGTCCTTCATCACCACCAATGACTCCGACATCATGCGAAACGCGATGAATGCGGCTTACGAGGCCGGTGTGATCCTGGTTGCGGGCGCGGGCAACGACGACGGTCAGTATATCTACTACCCCTGCACATGGGACAGCGTCGTCAAGGTCGGCGCGACAAGT
Source organism: uncultured Planctomycetota bacterium (assembly GCA_964387135.1). Classification (GTDB taxonomy): domain Bacteria; phylum JAJVIF01; class JAJVIF01; order JAPKYR01; family JAPKYR01; genus CAYLVL01. The sequence goes on along the minus strand of CAYLVL010000064.1, from coordinate 6,148 downwards.
CCGTTCAGCCAGAAGTGGGCGTACGATCCGATCGACGAGACAAGGATATCGATCGCTGCGGGATTCGGCTGGGGCTCAACCTACGGCAACGGGCTCGAAATCATGGGCTTCGGTGAGCACTACATCACCACGTTCGGCGGCGGCCCCGACGAGTACTGGGACGGAGTCAACGACAAGTTCTTCGGGGGCACATCGAACGCCACACCGATGGTCGCGGCAGCCTTTGCACTGCTCAAGAGCTACTACCCCGGTATGACCGCCGAGTGGTACCGAACCCGCCTCAGGGACACCGCCGATGATGTCATGGCGGTCGGATACGACATCTACTCGGGCTATGGCCGCATGAGCATGGTGCGCGCGATCTATGGAGTCGATCATTACACGGGCGAGGAAGATCCGGACGGATTCGTGGATGTCGAGCCGCACGGCGGGCAGGTAATCGACAGCCTCAACTACGCATCGGGCGGCGACTACGTGGATACCGAGGACCTTTTCAAATTCACCGCCACGGAGACCGGCTTCATCGGAGCCGACCTCGACATTCACACCTGGGGCGAGAACCTCGACATCGAGCTTTACTCCGACCCGTCAATGCTTCCGCAGTACCTCCTGGACGACTCGATTCGCGAGAACCACATGAACGACTCTCATGAACTCGTCGGATGTGCCTGCGAGGCCGGTGAAACCTACTACATCCGCGTCTTCCCGGCGGGCCCTGGCGACTCGACTGCATACACCCTGAGTGTTCTCAATGTAGTGAACTACCTCGATCTGGTCGGTCACGGCAGCTACGATCCGGGCTTCGTGCATCGGCAGTGCACCGACCGCCTGCTGGGCTATATCGACCTCGATGTCGGCTTCAGCGTCCACCTCAGGGAGATGATCTTCAGCCATAGAGGCACGATGCCCGCCGAGAACCTTGTCGGAATTCATGTCTATCGCGATGCCAACGGCAACTATGAGTATGATGATAACGACATCGAGGTCGGCTATGGCGAAGCTACCGGCACCAACCGCATTATTGTTGACGGCATGAACGACGAGATCAACTTCGCTACAAGCCCCAAAAGGTATTTCTTCTCAATCGACCTGAGCGGTATCGATGAGAACGCCGAGTACGAACTTGTCCTGACCGACTACAAGGCCATCTCGACCGCTGAAGCTGAGGAAGCCCCGTACGATGACTTCCCGATCTCCTTCGGCCCGTTCCAGGTTGGAGTCGATGTCGATCCTCCGACATGGGACACCACCGTCGGCATCCAGGATGTGAGCGCCAGGTACCAGGCCGCTGTCCTGTACTGGAACCGGGCAAGTGATCCGCTGACTCCACCGGTGCGATACAACGTCTATTGGACACAGGAGCTTCCTTTCGACTTCGGAACCGCCAACCATCGCAACAGGGTAAGCACATCCGGCGGCGGCGACTACGATTACAGCTACAAGTTGAACAACCTCAACAATGATGAGGAGTATTACGTTGCCGTCCGCGCGATCGATCAGGCGAACAACGAGGACGACAATACCGTCTATCTTGCTGTAACCCCGTCCGCTGCAAGCGATCCCACCGCCCCGCAGGTTCTCGGCTCCTTTAACACGGCCGGGAACGCCTGGGAAGTCGTTGCCGACGGGGCGAACCAGCGAGTATTCGTCGCCGACATGAACGGCGGCGTGCTGGTCATCGATGTCAGCGATCCAACCGCACCCTCGATGATCGACCAGGTGCCGGGCGCTGGTATCAGCGGCGTTGAGTATGACGGCCGGTATGTCTACGCGGCGGGCGCGCAGGGTCTCAGCATCATCGATCCCGACGCTGTCGGCGGCGCCGAGCTTGTCAGCCTTGTTGGTTTCCCGGATGGCCTCGACTGCTGCGTCGTCGGCGACTGGGTGTACGTCTCCGAGACGGGCAACTCCATTCTGCCGGTGGACGTCTCCGATCCGTTCAATCCGGTCACCTACCCGACCGTAGGATCCGGTCAGTCCGGCTACGGGATGGACGCCGAGGCCGGCTACCTGTATGTCGCAACCAACAGCAAGCCCAGGGTTTTCGACCTGAGTGATCCTTCCGCTCCGTCCAACACCGGTGCCGATTTCGGCGGCAACTACGCCTACGAGATCGACGCCATGGGGGATCGACTTTACGTCACTTACTGGTTCAATCATAGATTCTCGATCTACACGCTGGCCGACCCGGCGCATCCAAGCTGGATCGGCGGATTCACATCAACAGGCGGCTACTATGCATCGGACATCACGATGTACAATGGCTACCTGTACTTCGGCACGAACTGGCGTCATATCGAGTGTCTGAATGTCGATGTTCCCAGCGACATCATCGAGCTTGGGCAGGTCCGTACCGACGGTCCCGACGGGCTCGATAACGACGGCATGTTCATCTACTCAGCCGAGAACGAGCACGGTCTGAAGGTGATTCTGTAAATAGCGCTGTATCTGCGCCGCGAGCGTCAGCGAGAGGGTGGGTCACTTTACCTGCCAAAACGAACTGCAAGATAATTGCCCTTGTAAGCCATTATTGCTGAATAAAGTGCCCCACCCACTCGCTGACGTTCGTGGCTCTGATCCTTCTTTCAACCCCATTAACTGCCCCTATGGCCTAATCCCTTTCCCTGAGATATAATCTTCGAAACCAGTTCGTCAACCCCATGATTCGAGGTTTTCAATGCGTTATCCAGTTTCAGCGGTAGTATTTGCCTGCACACTCCTGCTGGCATCCCTGCTTCTCTCCTGTTCAGACTCGAAGAATCCCGTCACCCCCGGTGCTCCGGCCCTCAACAGCGCCGGACTGCCCGGTATCGATCTGGTCATCTCACAGGGCACTTACGGAGATGCCCGGCTCGATCCGGTTTACCACTCCCTCCTGAACGACGGTGAGAACTACGCGCCCGATGAGGTTCTGGTTGTCCTCAAGGACGGAATAATCCAAACCGACGACGAGGGCAGACCGACATCCGCGGGTATAGCACTGGGCACCGCCCTTCTGGCAAGCTGCGGGCTCGCTGTTGTCAGGGTCATTCCATGCGATTGGGCTACCGTCTATCGCCTCAGGATCGCCGACGGGATGTCGGTCATGAACAAGGTCGCCCAGCTCGCGTCCGCGCCCGAGGTAAGGATCGCGGAACCGAACTACAAGGTCTACTTCTGCGAGACCCCCTACTGGCCCAACGATCCGTTCTGGGAGAACGACAGCGACGGTGACGAGGATCCCCGATCCGGCGTCTACGAGCAGTTCGGCCCCTCCAAGATCGGCGCGAGCATCGTCTGGAACGAGGTCAAGGGCAGCGAGGAAGTGGTAGCCTGTGTCCTCGACACCGGCGTGCAGTGGTGGCATGAGGACCTACAGGGGATCATCTGGACCAACGAAGATGAGATACCTGACAACGGGGTAGACGACGACGAGAACGGCTACATAGACGATGTCTATGGCTGGGACACGGATGAGGACGACAACGACATCACTGAATACTCATCTTATTTCCACTATCACGGCACCGCCTGCTCCGGTATTGTCGGCGCTCAGCAGGATAATACGGTCGGCTGCACGGGAGTTGCGGCCGGAGTCCGGGTAATGGGTGTCAAGTGCGACCTCGGCGGCGGCTCGGGCTACACATCGAGTGTGATAGAGGGCATCGAGTACGCCAAAGACAACGGCGCTCACATGGTCAGCATGTCGTTCAGGACCTACGATGAGTCTGAGACAATGCACGCGACCATGGATGACGCGTATGCGAACGGAGTGCTTCTTATCGGCGCGGCGGGTAACGAAGACACAACCACGCCCTCCTTCCCCGCAAGCTGGGATTGCGTTATCGAGGTCGGCGCGGCCATCCCCTTCCTTTCCGAGCCCGGGTACGAGCCAACGGATGAGATCCGTATCAGCCACTCCAACGGCTTCTTCTGGGGATCGAACTACGGCAGCCATCTCGAGGTCATGGGCTACGGCGAACATTACATAACCACGTACGGCTCCCATTACAGCGCTTACTGGGACGGTTACGATCCCGGTTTCTTCAACGGAACATCATGCGCCACCCCGATGGTCGCCGGAACCATGGCACTTCTCAAGAGCTTCCATCCGACCGAGAGCCACGAGTGGCTCCGCGAGCGCCTGAGAGCCACCGCCGATGATCTGTATGAGCCGGGTTTCGATATAAATTCGGGTAACGGTCGCGTAAACGCCCTGAGAGCATGCTACGGCCCTGACAGATTCGCCGACGAGGAGGACGAATACGGTTTTGTCGATCTCGCCGATCACGATGGTGAGCTGTACGACAGCCTTCACTATGTCCCGGGAAGCGACTATCTCGACACCGAAGACAGATACAAGTACACCGCGACCGAGACCGGCTGTCTTCGCGTGAACCTCGACATCTTCACCTGGGGCGAGGACCTCGACCTTCAGATCTATTCCAGTCCGCTGATGCAGCCGGAGCACCTGCTCGACAGCCGGACCGGTGAAAACCATGCATGGTCCTCTACCGAGAGCGGAGCTGTAGTCTGCGAGGCCGGGCAAACGTTTTACATACGTGTGTTCCCCGCAGATCCCGGCGACTCGACCACCTACGGCCTGAGCGTCGAATTCACTGAGAATGCCATCACTGTCAGCAACTACGACAGCTTCTCGCACGGAGTAATACGTAACGGCAAGATAAATCTGCCCGTCGGCTGGATCGACTTCGAAACCCCATGCCGGGCCCATCTCGACCGGATGATTGTGAGCCATCGAGGCTCCATGCCGGTCGACAGGATCACCGGCGTTCATCTGTGGCAGGATACCAATCACAGCGGAACTCCTGACGCGGGCGATGAGGTTGTCGGCGACGCGATGATAGCCGGCACCAACCGATTTGTGTTCGAGGGCATGGACACGGTTATCAGTTACGATGACTCGCCCTTCAGGCATTTCATCATGGTCGATCTTGAGGGAATCACGGATGACGGCTGGTTCGAGATGGAGCTCACGAGCTACAAGGACATCTCAACCGCCGAGATGATGGAGATTCCGTACGACAGGTTCCCGATCGTGCTCGGGCCTGTCACCGTCGGGGTCGATCTGGAGCCCCCGTACTGGCTCACGACCCAGGGCATCCAGGCTGCGGAGCCGAAGTACGGATCGGCGCTCCTGAAGTGGAATGCCGCGGCCGATCTTCTCTCTCCGCCGGTAATGTACAACGTCTACTGGACTCAGACGCTTCCGTTCGATTTCGGCACCGCAAACAAGGTGTCGGATGTCGCATGGTCGTCGGGCGGCACGCATGACTGCGAATGGCTTCTGAGCGGTCTGAATAACGATGAGCCTTACTATGTGGCCGTTCGCGCCGAGGATCAGGCCCTTCTTGAGGATACCAACGAAGTCTACCTTGAGGTCGTTCCGGGAGCTGTGCCCGATCCAACGAATCCCCAGGTCCTCGCTGAGATCGATACTCCCGGAAATGCCTGGGAGGTTTTCGCCGATCCAGCGAACGACCGTGTATTCATCGCAGACTACAACGGTGGAGTGATAATTGTAGACGTCAGCAGTCCCACTGCCCCGTTTATCACCGACCAGGTCCCCGGTCAGGCGGTGGCCGGGATCTGGTACGACGGAACATACGCCTACGGAGCAGGCGAGACGGGACTCCTCGTCATCGACCCCGATCTGCCGGGCGGAGCGGCTACCATCGGCCAGGCATCGATTACCGATGCATGCGATGTCTGCGTTGTCGGAAACTGGGCTTATGTGACCAATTTCGGCACGAGTCTCGTCCCGGTTGACGTGAGCATACCGAACGCTCCCGATTCGTACCCCCCCGTCACATCCGGCACCAACGGCTACGGAATCGACCATCAGGACGGCTACCTCTACGTCGCCACAAGCGACAAACCCAGGGTATTCAGTCTCGCCGATCCCTCGGCGCCCACTCTCCTGTCGACCTTCGGCGGCAACGGGGCGTACGAGATTGACGCTATCGGCGACAGGCTCTACGTCACCTACTGGGGCGGTTACCGGTTCTCGATCTACAGCCTCACCGATCCCGAGAATCCCGAGTTCATCGGCTACTGGCAGTCCGACTCCGGCTATGGCGGTGCGGACATCGTCTGGCTCCACGATTACATCTACTTCGGGACAAACAACCACTACATCGAAGTGATA
>CAYLVL010000063.1:5421-10939 GCA_964387135.1 uncultured Planctomycetota bacterium | reverse complement strand
TCATGTTGCCGAGGGCGGGCGATGAATCGACCCATCCGCCGGTGGGGAACGACCAGATCTCAGATCCGTCGACTCCGGAGTAGACGACCATCCTGTTGGCCTGGTCGCCGACTATGACATCAAGCACCGTGTCGTCGTTCATGTCCGCGAACACGGGGCTTCCCTGGACAACGCCGCCGGTGAATACCGACCAGACTTCCTGCGGCATTCCCGCCGGGATGGCCGACAGGGTCACCGTGTTCTGGTCCTCATGACCGAAGGAGTCCACCGCTCTTACCGCTATGTAGTAGGTCCGTCCGTTCTCGAGCGGAGCGACGACAGTCGGGCTGCCGTCGGCATCATCGACGTAAGGAGCCGTACCGAAATCGATCGGCGAGGTCTCGGAGTAGTACACGCGATAGGTCACCGGCATGTCGAGATCGTGCGCGGTGCCGTAGTGCACGACGATCTGCTGATTGCCGGGCTCGAGCAACTGCACTCCGATCGTGTCATCCCAGATGGGCGCCGGGTTCGGGATAGTGGAAAGCGTATTGGTGTTCTGGTCCATTATCCCCAGCGAGTCCTCGGCGCGCACCGCGATGAAGATCGGGACGTAGTTCTCGAGGCTGTCGATCAGGTACGGGCTCTCGTCCGTTGTCGTGAAGTACGGGGCCGTATCGAAATCGATCGGTGAGACGTCCGAGTAGTAAATGTAGTAAGTGATCGGAATGTCAGGATCAATCGCGTGGCCGTAGTGCACGGTCACTTCGTGATCGAACGGTACAAGAAGCTGAACGCCGATCTCATCGTTCTCCCATGTAGGAGCGGAGTTCGGGGTGCCGGGAAGCTCGACGATGTTGGTCTCCTCGTTCCCCAGGGAATCCTCCGCTCTTACCGCGAAATAGTGGGTGACACCGTTCGGAAGGCCCTCGATCGTCGTCGGTGAGCCGGTCGGATCGGTCTCGAACGGAGCTGTATCGAAATCGATGGGTGTGGTCGGTGAGTAGTAAACGTTATATACGATCGGGAGGTCGATATCGATGGCCTCGCCGTAGGTCACGGTCACGCTCTCGTGACCGGGCTGCGTCGACTGGATTCCGATCGTGTCGACCCATTCCGGCGCACCGTTCGCGGTGCACGGAAGCTCATTGGTGTTCGCGTCTTCCGCTCCGACAGCATCGATCGCTCTGACCGCGAAGTAGTACTCGACGAAGTTCTCGGGCACCGGCACAATGGTGGGCGAGCCCGTGTCGTTAACGAAGCCGGCGGTATCGAAGTCGATCGGGGAGGTGTCGGACCAGTAGACATTGTAGGTTACCGGAACCTGCGGATCGACCGCTACTCCGTAAAGCACCTCGACCGCATGATCCATCGGGTTGCAGCCTGTGATGCCGATCGTGTCGATCCATTCAGGAGGATTCGAGGGAGTCCCGGACATCTGAACTGTGTTCTTCTCTTCTGCATTCAGGGAGTCCATCGCCCGGACCCCGACCCAGTAAACGTGGTCGTCGGAAAGCCCCTCGATAACGTAAGGGGAGCCGTCCGCGTCGTTCACCGGTGTCGTGGTGGTCCACTCGATCGGGTCGTCCTCCGAGAGGTAGATGTTGTAGGTGACGGGCACGTCCGAGTCGGTTGCGGTTCCGTAGCTCACTTCCAATCCGCCCGAGACGGGGGTGAGATCTACGATGCCGACGGTATCGTCCCACTGCGGCGGCCAGTTGGTGCATTCCTCGACAGTGAGCGTGAAGAAATCGTACAGCGCCCACTCGCTGCCCTCGCTCCAGGCGGTTATCCAGAGCTTGTAGTCGCCGGGACCCACCCCGTACTCGTTGTTGATGTACGTTCGGTAGGTATCGTTGATGACGTGCTCCATCTGGACGACTTCTCCCCCGAGCGGGGTGAAGTCCATCTGGACGCTGGAGATGTTGTCCTGCCAGTCGTACACGTCGCAGTAAATCCAGCCCTCGGCGCTGTTGCACTCGTTCATGCCGCCGTCCAGGTACTCGTTGTCGATCAGGTATGGCTCGTCCTGGTTGCCGGGCCAGCATGCATCGATGACGTAGGTCACGTACAGGTTGGCGGGCGGCGGGAACAGGATGTCGTACTGCTCGTAATGGACCGCTCCCGGGATGAACCGCCACTGGGGTTGATCCTTGGCGAACGCCTTGAACGGGCTGATGACGTCCCCGGCGAAGATCTTGGTGAATCCGTCCGCATTTACCAGCTCGCGGTTGTCACCCGCCGGGAAGAGCAGCGTTCCCCTGACATCATAGCCGGTGATGTACCTCGTGGGGTTCCTCAGGCTCACCTCGATGGAGAAGATGTGGGTATCCATGTCGATGTTGAGGACCCTGATGCCCAGGCAGTCGGTGCAGTTCGGGGGCGTTACCAGGAACGTGACGTCCCAGTGCTGCTCCAACGTGCGATTGGGGATCGCGGTCACTTCCCGGGTAGTCGGATCGATACCGATGTCCCAAATTCCGAAAAGCACACGATCATCCCGCACCACGAGCTTCTCACCGGACCGGTCCGTCATCGCGAGGGGGTTGACCGGACCTGCGGGCTGCGGAGGCTGGGGAGTCAGAACACTCCCGTCACCGCTGGATTGCCCAGTCGGGGGAGTCGTGGGCGACGATCCGCCACCGCATCCTAGAGAGAAGAGAACAAGATAAAACACGACCAGTACGGCCGGGAAGGGGAAAAGCCGTTTCATTTGAACACCTTCCGATCAGTCAATGCGAAATGATGTTATCACTCCGGTATTATGTGCGGAAAAGCTCGGATAATGTTAGCACAGCAGGGGGCCGTCCGGCAATGCGATCATGGCCGATTTCGTATGGCATTAAATCTCATTAGGTGAAGCAATACCCACCCGGACAGCCTGTACGGGTTTCCGTAATGCGATCTCGTGCATGATGGTATATTGCAAAAGAATGCATCATTGACTCCGTGGGAGCAGGCCTTTGATACCCCTCAGGGGCGTTATTATGCGTCCCGGCAGCGTGTTTACAGCAGTTCCGACAGCCGTCATCATGCTTGGCTGCTCGAACTCCGTGCCCACCGACCCGGTCGCTCCTTCTCCGGACGACCGCTCTTCACCTGTATATGATGCGGGATATCAGGCATTGCATCAGAAGAATCGACACCTCCCGGGATACTGGATCGTGCGAATCTCGGGGGATCGGGCATGCTGAGGGGTGAAAATGGTAACCTTTTCGCTCGCATTCGGATGGAGAGCGGTCGATGACGAAGGTTCTTATCACCGGCGCTACAGGCTTTATTGGACGTGCGGTCGCGGACGCGGCAGCACGTCGCGGCATGGATTTGAGGCTTTTGCTGCGGTCGGAGAAGTACATCGACCAAGTCAGGCATCTCGATTTTGAGAGAGTTCAGGGTGATCTGACCGATCCGGAGAGTCTCAGGAAGGCGTGCAAGGGCGTCGATGCTGTTTTTCATCTGGCCGCGATGTACTCGATGTACGTTCGCGACACCGATCTCCTTTACAGGACAAACGTCGAGGGCACCCGGGCTATTATCAAAGCCGCGCTGGATACGGGTGTGGAGAAAATTATCTATACATCGTCGGTCGCGGCGATCGGTCATCGCGACGACGGTCAGCCGTCGGATGAGACTGTCGAATGGAATCTCGAATGGACCGGCGATCCGTACACGAAGTCCAAGCATCTGGCCCACATGGCGGTGAAGGAGTTCATCTCCGAGGGCGCACCGGTTATCATCACCTATCCCGGAGCGCCTGTCGGGTGGGGCGATGTCAAGCCGACCCCGACGGGGCAGATGTACGTCGATTTCATCAACGGGAAGATTCCGGTCTACTTCGACGGCGGATTCAGCATCATAGACGTGGACGACTGCGGTGAGGGGCATCTGCTGGCCTACGAGAAGGGCAGGCTGGGCGAGGGGTACATCCTGACGAACAGGAACATGTGGCTGAAGGAGTTGTATGATCTGACCTCGGAGATTGCCGGCGTTCCCAAGGTGAGGATCAAGCTGTCGAAGGGCATGGCGGTTTTGGCGGCGAAACTGATGACATGGTGGGCTGATACATTCACCGGGAAGCCGCCGGTGCTAACTCCCGGCGGCGCGCGCATGACCGGTCTGCCGCCATTCTATACATCGGAAAAGGCCGTGCGTGAGCTCGGGCTTACGTTCAGGCCGATAAGAGAGACGTTCGAGAGAGCGATCTGGTATTTCTACGAGCGTGGGATGATCAGAAAAAAGCCGGTCAGCGGGAGTCCACCGGGCAGGAACGCCGGCAACCATGCCGGCAGGAACGCCGGCAACCATGCCGGCAGGAACGCCGGCAACCGTGCCGGCAGGAACGCCGGCAACCATGCCGGCCACTGAATGACAAGATGAAGATCGATCCATCACAGCCCCGGTCCACACCCCCGACGTACGACCGTCGCAGGACCGCCCGACTTCTTCTCGGTCGGCTCGGCGAGCAGTGGCCCTATGTCGTGCTCTGGTGCATCGTGCTGGCATCCGGAATCGCGATCGACGCGGGCCTGTACTGGATGGTAAAGGTCTTCACCGACAACGTCATCGCCGAGACCGATCCCGCGAAGATCTTTCCCGCAGCCAAGGGAATTGTCATTATCGTTGTTTTTCTTATCTTCGGGCAGGGCATCCAGAAAGGTCTGGAGCTGTTGCTGACCAATCGCGTGGGCCAGCGGCTCATACTGGACCTCAGGCAGTCCATCTTCGATCATCTCCAGGAGCTGAGTCTCGACTTCTTCGAGTCCCGCAGGACCGGCATGATCATGAGCTGGGTGACGACCGACGTGATGCGCATCCGTGAGTTCGCGGGCAAGCAGCTTCCCACACTCATACGGGCGCCGTTCGCGGTGCTGGTGTTCGTGATCATGATGTTCATCGCGAGCTGGAGGCTGATGCTCGCGGGAATCGTTGTCATTCCATTGATCGTGATGGTTGTGCAGGCGGGCGCCAGAAGAATAAGGCAGGCGGCCCTGCAGGTTCAGGGAGCGCTCGCGGACGTGTCGGGCGAATTACAGGAGGGAATCTCCGCGATACAGGTGGTTCGCTCGTTCGCCAACGAGCTTTTCGAGATCATGAAATTCCGCAGGGTGAATGTCGGGGCCTACAGCGCGGAGATGAGGAGGGCGACGATCGAGGCGATTACGGTCCCGCTGCTGATGCTGGCGGGTGCCGTGGGTCTGGGGCTCCTGTTGCTGTTCGGATCGTGGCAGGTCGGCCAGGGGATTATCACCGCCGGACAGCTTGTGATGATCATCGCGCTGTTGCACAAGACAAACGATGAGGCGAACAAGCTTGGACGGACCTACATGGCCTTCCAGGATACGCTTGCCGCATCGGACAGGATTTTCGCCTTCCTCCACATCGAGCCGACAATAAAGGATGCGCCGGATGCGGTCGAGCTTGAGCGATGCGAGGGTCGGGTCGAATTCCGCGATGTGAGCTTCCGGTACGCGACGGGAGACTATGTGCTGGAGCACATTGATGTCACCGCCGAGCCGGGAAGCATAGTCGCGTTCGTAGG
>CAYLVL010000063.1:0-5411 GCA_964387135.1 uncultured Planctomycetota bacterium | reverse complement strand
CGAGCCTGGCGAAACTGATCCCGCGTTTCTATGATGTGACCGAGGGCAGCGTACTTGTTGATGGTCAGGATGTGCGGCACTTGACCATTCCCAGCCTGCGGAGACATCTCGGCATCGTCCCGCAGGAGACGACACTCTTCCATGGGACAGTGAAGGAGAACATAGCGTACGGCAAGCTCGATGCATCCAGCGAGGAAATCGAGAGAGCCGCGAAGGCCGCAAACGCCCACGATTTCATCATGCAGCTTGAGAAGGGGTATGACACCATCGTGGGTGAGCGGGGCACGAGGCTCTCCGGTGGTCAGAGGCAGCGTATCAGCATCGCCCGGGCGATTCTGAAGGACCCGAAGATTCTCATACTCGACGAGGCGACATCGAATCTCGACACCGAAAGCGAGAAAATCGTGCAGGCGGCCCTGGAGAAGCTCATGCAGGGACGCACCACATTCGTGATAGCCCATCGACTAAGCACGATAAGAAACGCGAGCGAGATCATTGTGCTGAAGAACGGGAAGATAGTGGATCGAGGGAAGCACGAAACGCTCATGAGCCGTCCGGGGCTGTACAGGCAGCTGTACGAAGTCGAGGAGATGGGCGGCCTCCAGTCAGCCAACTCCGGCATAGCCGGGGATCTGGTTCATTGACCTGTTGATGACCGGCAGTGATCAGGGTTCGACCCAGATGTGCATCCTGCGCAAGTTCCAGCCTTCCCAGGCTCCGCCCGACGAGCCGCCCCATTCCTCGAACTGGAAGGCAATCGCCCATTCGTTGCCCGCGTACGAACTGCAATCGAAATGCGACCATGCCGGTTCCGATTCCGATGCGTAGCTATTCGTGAAGTCCTCCCAGACCGGATCGTTGAAGTCCATGCCGTCGATATACGCAAGTCGCTCGTGCCACCAGTTAGGCTCATAGTAATCGGCTTCCTCCCCCTCGTCATACCAGGCGATGCCTATATCAGCGTACGAGCTTCCCTCGGAAGGCATGGCTCCCCAATGCCAGACTTCCATGTGCAGCCTGGTGAATGAGCCGGGTTCAGGGAACTGGATGTAGGGCGTGCGGCAGAGAGTATGGAAGGAGTCGGGATAGTTCCCGCACTCGTACTCGTCCCACGCATGGATCTCCGGGCAATACGCCCAGTGCGGGTCCTCCCAAGTCCCGTCGACTATTCCCCCGTCGTTGATCATCCCGTCGTAGTAGAAGAGAGTGTTTGTCTTGGCGACCACATCCACGCAGCACTCCGACGAGCCTCCGTGGTCGTCGGTCACTCTTATGCAAACAGGCCCCTCGTAATCCGAAGTGTAAGTAAAGCCCTCGTACGGGTCCCCGGTAATCCAATCCGTTCCGTCGAAATTCCACTCGAACTTTATGGAATCGCCGGGGTCCGGATCGTATGAGCCGGAGCCATCGAAGTGCATAACGGCGTCAGGGTATCCGTAGCCGGGATTCGGGCCGTCCACGATCAGGTCGCAGACCGGATCCTGATTCCTTCGTTCAACAACCATAATGTATAGGGGGGTCGCAAAGACCGGCAAGTTGCAGGGATCCATCACACGACAGTTGAACAGGTACATGTCATTGACCTCGGGACCGATATCGACTCCCCAGTCGATGGTGACAAGGTCGATTTCATATGTGGACGACTGGTAGACCGGATCTCCGCTGGACAGGTCGATGATCTCCCAGAGGTACGTCAGGGGATCACCGTCCGGGTCCTCCGCCGTAACCCAGTAGTCCCCGACAGCGCCGACCTCGATTGTATCATCCCCATTCACACCATCGATGATGTTCGGCGGCAGGTTGGGCGCTTCGGTGACAGTGACGGTAAGAGGCGAGCCGAAAACCGGGGGATTGACAAGGTCCGTGATTGTCACTGTCAGCACGTATTCCTCACCCACGGCGGGAAAAATGTCCTGACCCCAGTCGATTTCCACTCCTGCCTCACCGTCGCCGGGATCAACGAACTCCGGCATCGTCGAAGTCACGCACTGCGCGAACCACGTGAACTGCAATTGGTCATAATCCGGATCGTAAACATCGATCCAGTAGTATTCGACTGCACCGGGATAGGTGGTTGGATTGCCCTGGATGCCGGACTGAAGGACCGGCGGAGTGTTGACTGCATGGTCGGAGACCTCCAGGTCGAAGCGAAACATGGCCGCCAGCGTGTCCGTCCCCGCATCATTCGGCACACCGGGAGGATTGGTGTAATCGAAGGGCTCGTGCTCGCAGATGATCCAGAACTCGTTGCCCTCAGTGCCGGTAACATTGTCCGCGGGGATTTCGACATGGTAGGTGGAGTAGACATCGGTACCGCCGATGGGGGTCATCTCCCATGCGCTGAGCTCGTAGGCGCCGGACAGGACAGTGGACTCGATCCAGATTGCGGTTGGCTGTGCGTGCCAGCCCATCAGGCGGATGTCCAACATGAGATCGCCGCCGTTGTCGAATTCGTCCACGTAGTAGACATCATCGGTCACAGCGACGCTGCATGCCATAATCTCCGGTGCGTTCGAGGGATGATCCTCGGGTAGTTTCCCGGACCAGTCGGCCGTAATCGCGTAGCCAAATCGCAGTCCCGGAGAGGGGATGGGGAATGTGATGATGTAGTTGCGGGTGTTGGTGGCTCCGGATGAGAAGACGCCGTGGCCGTCCGTGGTCGTAAGAAAATCCCACACGTCATCCGTCGGGCCCAGGTTGTCTGCGAAATACTTATAGGCGTTGACTGTCGCGGTTCCGTCCAGGCGCTTGCTCGCGTAGATGCCATGAGTGTACCCGAAGATACCGTCAACCGGAAACTCATCCTTGTTGAACCAACGCGTGTAGCCGTCCGCGTTCTCCATGAACTGATGGGATGATTTCCCACCATAAATGAGATCCCAGTTGTAATCCATCACGCTCGCGCCGTCGCCGATCAGCACCCCGCGCACGTCATAGCCGTCGAATTGAGGCATATCCGAGAACGGGTGCGTGATGCTCACGTCCAGGTCCGCCCGGACCAGGTCCGGCCCCGCAATCACGCTGTTGACACTCAACGATAGAGTCGGAGGCGCGTTGTTGAGGAACTTGACAGCGTTGAACGTGAACATCGCCGTCCGATCAGGAACCGCTTCTACCGTTTGCCGATTGAGATCGATGACGATGTCGTAGTAACCCCAGAGGTGGGTTCGGCCCAGTTCAGGTTGCCGATTGACCCCGGCGACTGGATCGGGAGCGGTCGGATCGACCACCCCGCCTCCCGAACATCCAAGCCCGATGATAATGCCAACAACCAAAGCCATCGATGCATTTGGCATTCGGCTCACGGTTACCTCCACCGATTGTTGTGCAGTCAAATCGGGCGACTCTTCGAGCGTCATGCTCGAAGTCCGGCACCCATCCAGCCAGAGTATCAAATAAATCGTTGCAGCGCCATAACAGCGCCTAATTAAGTCTCCAGGTAATGGCTTCAGGCTTGGTCAGATCGAGGATATCGACCGACTCGGGAGTCGCTTTCATCAGCACGTAATCGGGATTCTCCGCGCCGTCGGGCCAGTATCGAGTCCAGTCGTCCTCCCACAACTCGTTCTTCATCTCCTGATCGGTTACAACCTTGGCCTGACCGCATACTCCCACCCACCTTGCATCTTCATAGAATACCGTGCATACATTCGGGTCCGCCTTGACCTGACGGATCTTGTTGGAGGAGCCCGATGTCGCGTACCACACCGTGAAGTCGTCATCCACTCGCGGGGTGTACATTACTCTTGTCATGGGCTTACCGCCGTCCACCGTCGCGAGATGCGATGTGGGATGCTCCCTGACAAACTCAAGCGCTTCCTGCTTCAGATCTTCACTCATCTATTCTCTCCTCTCATGGTTTTCAATGTCACCTTCTCACCGAGGTGAGCGGGGGACATATTGCATGGGCTGGGAGCGGATGCGTACAGGTACCAGGGAATGATGAACTGCCTTGTCAGCGAGCGAGACCGGATTGATGACTATCGGGAACCTCCGATTGCCTGCCCGAGCGCTTTCTTGAATCGTCTGATGATCTCCGGGGTTATGTACTTCGGATTATTCTGATGGACTAGCTCAGCGATCTCAATGGCCGTTTTTGAGGATACTCCACCCTTCGCAGCCAAGTCGATAAGCAGACGAAGACCTCTTCGGACCGGCACCCCATCTTCTTTGCACCTTTTTTGCAGGTTCTTGTCATTCGTTACGCAAATTAGCCCATGTCGTTTTGCCGTCAGGCAACACAGGAAGTCTTCAAATCCGATCGGGCTTCCGGCAACCGCGGCAGCGAAGGCGTCTGCCAATTCAGGTTCAATTATTACCATACCAAGCTCGATGAGTTCCTCCTCGTCAATATCCTTGACTTGATCAACTACAGGACTGATTACGTGTAGTGGACCGACATGCCTCACTATAAGGCTCACTATATTTCGGTCTACACCGATGAAGTCGATAAGGACATCCGAGTCCACTACCATCGACTTCGACTTCGGTCCATGGTTGCTCAAAGGACCGGCTCCCAGCTTCTGGTCAGTTCTCGCATCTCCTCGATCGAGATTCGGAGCATCTCCGCGCCCCGACTCATCGATATTTTGTCCTCTTCTACGGCCTGCCGCACCAGTCGCCTGAAGCGATCTTCATAGAAATCGAACTCGTCAAGTCCAAACGGCTCGGCATGTTCGGTTCCGGCAGGTTCTTCTTTGAATGACAGTTTCTTATTAAACCGCCGCTGGTATGCGAGGTTGAAATTCTTCCAGACCGAATTGTCCACAACTTCATGCTCAATAAGGCGATGGAGCACGGTCTTGTAGCTGACGTGGAAGATCCCCTTCACCTTGAAAACCCGGTCGACGACGTGCAGTCCCGCTGCTTCATTCCACTCCTTAACGAATCCTTCATCCGGCATTATGAAGTGACCTGCGAAGAGGTCAGCTTGCTGCTCCTGGTCCTGATCCTCCTCGACGATTTCAACGTCAAACGCGTCCTTGTGTAGCACGAGATGCCCAAGCTCATGTGCCGCGCTGAAGATCTGCCGCTCGATTGGAATTCGCTCCCAGGCATTGACCACCACTGCGGGTCCACCATCATGCCTGCTCACCGACAATCCGAAGAATCCGTCAGATGAAGTGTCGATCCGATATACCTTGATCCCGCCGCTCTCCAATAGCCCGCAGATGTCATGAATCGGCTCCTCGTCATCGAGTCCCAGGGCTTCTCTACATCGACGCGCGACTCTTACTATGCCTTCAGGAGTGCGGGAACTCCTGATGTTTTGAAGCTGATACTCCACCTGGTCGTCCAGCAGCTCCTCGAGGTAGTTGATATCGTCGAGCCAGTTCGCGACCTCGGCAAGTATGTTCTCGCGATTCTGCATGCGCTTCTGCGACCTGAACCGGACGGTCTTGAGCCTCCTG
>CAYLVL010000062.1:0-10944 GCA_964387135.1 uncultured Planctomycetota bacterium | reverse complement strand
TGCAGATGTCGTTCTCGTCGAAGAGGAGATCGTTCGCGTGATAGTGATCGAAGCGGATGCCCTCCCGCTCCCACCACACCTCGCTCCATAGCGACATCCCGCTCGACAGCACCGCCAGTATCATCCCCTCTGCCCTGAGCTTGCGTATCACCTCGGGCGCGCCGTCCCGAAGCTTTATCGTTCGCAGCCTGTCGAGGATTCTCTCCTTCGGATGTCCTTTCCACAACGCAGCGCTTTCACGCGCGAACTCATCGTACGGCGTCCGCTCCCTCAGGTGATGCTCGAGTATGCGACGGCCGTCCGGCTCCCATGTCCCGAGGTGACGATGGATGTACTCCCAGGTCGAGCGGTAGGTGTTGAGGGTGCCGTCGTTGTCCAGGAAAACCAGCTTGAAGCGCGGATGTTGTCCTGTCACGGGGATGAATCCTACCGTTGAGAGCGATGGAGGTCAAACACGCCATTCGGGGAAATGGGAGAGAATCGTCCGATAAAGCTGACGGGCCGCCTGTCCAACGGCCCGCAACCGGGGTGTTCGCCCCTACTCGCTTACCACAGGCCTCCTCGGGGATCGCTGTTGGATCATCTCCGACAGGGCGGTCTGCGGCACCACGACTGTCCGTGTCGCGTCAGTGCTCGCACCGATCAGAGACTGCTTAGCGAACATCAATCCCGTCTCTGCATTTCCTACAATCCTTCGGTTGACATTGTAGACGAGATGCGACAGGGTATCAAGCGGTGAAGGGTTGTGGAACAATTCGGTGCTGATCTGCACGATGATTCTCCATGCGATCGAACCATTTGGTTTCTTCTGCGTCTAATGTGGTTGGGAATTTCGAGGGAGAGATCGGGTGTGCGAAATCGGACGAGCGTAAAGCTTGACACTTCCGATTTTCCTTTTATCCTCAGATAGTGGAACTGAAAGACCAAGCAGGAGATGAGAGCCATGGATCCACGAATTGCGAGTCAACGCAGGGGAGCAGTGTTGCTCCTGATCGCATTCGCGGTGGTATTCGGTGTCGTGACCGGATTCATCCTCGCCTCCGGCCTCGACTGGCTGCCGCATTCAATCGCGACCACCGTCGATCAGCCGGCCCAGATGGAGCCGGGTGAGTTCCTCGTCGAGACCCAGGAGAATTTCCGTGACATTGTCGCTTCAGTCAGGCCGGCCGTAGTCAGTATCCAGGCTGAAGGCACAATGACATTGCCCCAGGGCTACGGTGAAGACCCGTTCGAGTGGTTCTTCAGAGAGTGGGGCTGGCAGATTCCCGAGAGGGATCGGCGGGAGTATCAGGAGCGGGAGATTCCCCAGGTGTCGGCGGGAAGCGGCTTCCTGGTGGATGCCGACGGTCACATCCTGACCAACAACCACGTAGTCGGCGACGCGGACGAGATTACCGTGATACTTGATGACGGCAGGAGATTCGATGCCCAGGTGCTCGTGAGCGATCCCGATACCGACGTGGCGGTTCTGAAGATCGATTCCGACGAACCGCTGCCGTATGTCCCGATGGGCGACTCGGATCAGCTACAGGTCGGTGACTGGGTAGTCGCCATTGGAAATCCGTTCGGCTATCTCGCGGGCACGGTAACCGTCGGCATCGTCTCGGCTACCAACCGCGAACATATCGCACTGCCGGTCGAGACCTACTATCAGAACTTCATCCAGACCGACGCGGCGATCAACCTGGGCAATTCCGGCGGACCGCTTGTCGACATCTACGGTCGCGCGGTGGGCATCAACACGGCCATCACCGCCTACGGCAGCGGCATCGGATTCGCCATCCCGATCAACATGGCCGATTTCGTCTACGAGAGCTTCCTCGAGCACGGGGAAGTCATCAGGGGCTGGATCGGGGTGACAATCCAGAACGTCGATCCCGACCTTGCCGAGGCGTACGGGATGGACGATACCAACGGTGCGCTTGTGGCCGAGGTGCATCCCGGCGATCCGGCCGACAGGGCGGGTCTCCAGGAAGAGGACATTATTCTGGAGATTGACGGGCATCAGGTGATCAGCGTCCAGAGCGCTTCTCGATTGATCGCCTCGCTGCCTGTTGGCGAGCCCGCCGAGTTCGTGATCCTGAGAGACGGTGAGGAGATGTCGGTCATGGTCACCCCGGAGGTGCGCGATCTCGAGGGATTCCTTGCCCGGCAGACCGAGGAGGAACGGGAAGAACCTGAAAGACCTCGAAGAACCCCGAAGAACGAGAAATACCTCGGCATTGAGGTCGAAGAGATTACGAGCAGCATAATCAGGAATTACGATCTTCCCGAGGACACCGCAGGCGTGATTGTGACCGATGTCAATCCGGACGGCCCTGCCTACGAGAAGGGTATGAGGGAAGGATCGGTCATCCTCAGCATCAATCATGAGCCGGTCGAGACGCTCGATGACTACGACGAGCTGATGCAACAGGCGCATGACCGATGGCTGGCCGACGAATCGACCGTGGTCATAAGGTATCTTGTCTACAATGCGTCGATGGGCTCCTGGGTGCGGCAGTTCATGGCTGTACCGTTTGAATAGCGTCCTGTCACGCAACTCGAATGGAAAAGCCCCCGGGCATTTCCGGGGGCTTTCCTCTGCAAACCCGTCACTTGACTGACGGCGCGTATGCCGTTCCTCTTGCGCGGGCAGGCTCCCAGCGCTAATCTCATTTCTGAGTGGCTGACAAGAAAGGCAAAATATCCTTCCTTGAGGCGCGTCCGCTTGGAATCGGACGTCTTACCGCCCTGGCGCTTTCCCCGCGCGCGCGACGCGGTCTTCTGATCGGCAGCACGCGAGGCCTCTACCAGGTTCCCGATATGGAGGCGAGGCTCTGGAGAGTGAGGCCACATTCCGTAGCGTATTTGCTTTCGGGCGAAGAGGGGGCGGTCTGCTATGAAGAGGTGTCCGGACATGGCAGACTCGCGGTCCTGACGGGGAGACTGGAGGAGCGGATGGTGGATGAGCGCCTTGCGCGCAAGATCAATCCCAAGGCGTTCTGGAAGAACGGTCTGATAATCCACCATCAGGGGACCTTCGCGTATCTGGACTTCGATACGAGCGACAGGAGGAAGCTTGCTGATTTCGTTCCCACCCGCACAATCGGGCCGTTCGCGCGGGTCGATGAGGGTTACGAGTTCATAGCCGTGCAGCGGGGCCCCCATTGGCCCACATTCCTGCATCGCATGGTCCTGCCCGACGATGGCCCCATCGGCGGGAAGCTGGTCACGGTTGCCAAGGCTGAGGATCCGATCTTTCCACGGCTTTTTCTGCCCCTTCCGGGCGGCGACTACCTCGTCGCACCACAGGGAGAGGCGATGTTGGAAGTCTACAAGGTCTTCACCGGCGGAACCCCGGGCTTGAGGACATGGTCGCTGACCTCGATACCGGATGAAGCCCGTCCCGTTGGACTGGTGCTTTTCGAGAACCGGCTGATCGCAGCCTGTTCCGACGTTCTCCTGATCTTTGAGCTTTCCGAAGATCTCCTCGGCCCCCCCAACTGATGTTGCGTATGCTATGTTATACTATTGTTGAGACGTAGGGGTACACTCTTCGGGTTTGTCCCGTTATGGGAGGTTTATGACATGGTACGCAATGTTTTCCCGGCAGTGTGTCTGCTCTGCAGTTGGGTTATGGTGTCCTGCGCGAGCGGCGCGGTCAATCCCGTCTCATCCGATCCGTCGGCTCCTTCCCTGCGCCCGGTTATTACATCGCACACCCTGGATGCGAGCGCCTACAACAGGTACCTGTGGGGATACTGGAACATGCGCTGGGATCCCGTGACGCAGGAGATGGAAGCGACGCCCATGCGCGATGTAGCCATCCATCTTAACGTCCTCAAGCCCCTCGAGAACGGCATGTGCAAGGACTGCCTGACCCTGGGCGAAAATGAATTCACCCCGGATGGCGAGCTCAAGATCCAGATCTTCATAGAGCATCCGGTGACTCAGGACGGGGAATACGAGTACGAGGTATTCTCTGGCTTCGATGTCAGGGGAATTGCGATCTTCGAAGGCTCTCACTACTTCAGCCATCACGGTGTGAAGATCGCGGAACATGTCAACGATGAATTCGTGCTCAACAACGCCGACGGCTACACGAGGCTGTGGTCGCCCGACGCGTTCGCGCCCGGCTCCATGGGTCGCCCGATCTTCGAGTACTACCCCGCCAAGTACGAGGTGAACGGGGTGGATATTACCACCACTCTCAACCCGTACCTCAATTTCAGCACACTCGTCGAAAGAAACACCTTCGAATCCGGTCCCGACAAGGAGGTCATGCGGGAATACATAATTCAGTTCCCGGAGGACCCCTTCTCCGTGCCGCTCGAGTTTGGCTACGCAGTGGACGCAAGCTGGGCCAAGCCCGTCGTGCTGGAGAACGTCACTGTACCCGATGATTTCCCGATGATCGCCAATTCAATAGAGGCGTACCGGATTGACGCGGACTTCGACGGCTTCCTCACCCCCGAGTCCGGGCAGTATCTCGTCACGATCCGCGTGTACGACTGGCAGGGCCTGGATACAATCGAGGACGACGGTGTGACGCTTGAAGCGACGGATCTGTTCGACGGCATTATCACGGCAACACGTCAGCCGGATCAGCCGCAGTACGCCGAATTCACCGCGACGTTCCAGAACACCCTCGGAGCGGATATCGGCGTGTACCCGCTGCTGGTTTCGGTCGAAGATGTCTCCTCTGTCTATCTGGTCGGCAAAGTCAACGCCTATAACGTTTTCTGGGTTCCCGTTGAAGAGCCTTTGAGTCTCCAGGAGACCGTCACCGATCTTGAGGATTACCTGCCTGCGGTGGGAGCGTACGATTCTGATACCCAGAGCTGCTACTTCAGCCCCGTGCCACTGACCCCCGATCTTGAGGTCATGGGTCTCAATCAGGATTTTGATCTTGTCACCGGATTCCCGTCCGTGCTGGCTTCCGGCGGCATGGGGCTTTGCACAAACTCCCGCGAGATATACGTGGCGTCGGATGACGGCACCGAGGGCTGCGTTACCGATATCAGCGTTTACAACATCGACGCGAAAGTGCGCAAGTACACGATCGACGTTCCCGCCCTTACTCCGGAGCTGAACGGGGTGAATCCGCTCGACTTCATTGTGAACGAGAACATGCAGGAAATCTGGTTCACTCTTAACGCGGAAGATCAGGTCGGTGTCTTCATCGCCGACATGCCCAACCCCGATATCACCCGGATCGATACCGGCGGGCTGCCGACTACTCTCGGCATGGATGTCACCAACTACCGGATCTTCGTGGCCTGTCAGGAAGACGACACGATAACGATAATCGACGGGTTCCAGCGCCAGGCAATGGGGACAATCGACCTTCACACGCAACTCAAGAGCCCTGACGGATTTCTGCCGGCCACGGTGGGCATTGCGCACGTCCCCAGCAGGAACCAGTTGTATGTGGCCACGCTGGAGTTCGGACGGGTCGACTGCTACGACCTCAGCGACAACTCCTATGTGACCTCCATCCAGCTTGCTCCCGAGGGGCAGGAGCTGATTGTGGGATTGATCTACGATCAGGGTCTGGACGCTCTTGTAGCCACCGGACAGTCGATGACCGGCGGCAAGGGGCACCTCTGGCTGATTGATGCGGAGACCAACGTCGAGCTTTTCGAAGTGGAGACCTCCGGCGGCAATCCAAGCTTCCCGGGTCACGATCCCACGCGGCACCTGGTGTTTGTGCCGGATCCCGGCCCGCCTGGCTACGTGGACATCTTCAAAATTGTGCGATAGGGAAGTGGGAGCGGAAGTCTCCCGAACCTTGAAGTCGCGCAATATAATCAAGACCACTGCACGCACAAACGAGTTTGTGCGTGTTTTTTTCTTACCTGTGATTGAGGCTGATGTCGATCTCGCCCATCTCGGCCTCGACCGCGTCCAGTATCTCGCCGCTCCAGACAAGCTCACCGCACTTGATGACATCGGGATAAAGCACCCTGTCGTCATCCAGGCGAGTGACGTACTTCCGGATGACATCGTACGCGATCCCGGTTCCCTTGCCCGGCTTCTGCGGCAGACGGAAATCGAACGCCTGCGCCGCGCACATCATCTCGATCCCGATAACATTCGCTACGTTCTTCAGAATCTCGTTGAATTTCCGGATCGAAACCGGTCCCATGCTTACATGGTCTTCCTGGTCGGCGGAGACGGAGATGGAGTCGCAGCTTCCCGGATGGCATAGCACCTTGTTCTCGCTCACCAGACTCGCGGCAGTGTACTGTGCGACCATCAGTCCCGAGTTCAGCCCGCGACCCTCGACGAGGAAGTCCGGCAGCCCCGAAAGAACCGGGTTCAGCAGGCGGTTTATGTGACGCTCGGAGAGATCGGCAAGCTCGGCGACTCCGATTGCGAGATAGTCCATCGCCAGCCCGATGCCCTGACCGTGGAAATTGCCTCCCGCAAGATGAAGCTTCTCATCCGCGAAGAACAGTGGATTGTCGGCGGCGCAGTTGAGCTCCCTTTCGATCCATTCCCTGGCGAAATGCCAGATATCGATCGTCGGTCCCTGCACCTGCGGAGTGCACCGCATCGAGTAGCCGTCCTGTACCTTCCCCGACAGGTCCGCCATAATTTCGCTTTCTGCGAACAGGTGCCTGAGCCAGTGCGCGACCGTCATCTGTCCGGGATGTCTTCGGGCTTTGTGAAGAAGCTCGTGATAGGCCTTAAGCACGCCCTTCAGGGCATCGATTGTCATCGCTGACGCGATGATGGCGTTCTTGATGAGCCTTCGCGCGTCGTCAAGCTGGATGCACGCCTCGCCGGTCATCATCTGCGAGCCGTTGATCAGCCCGAGCCCTTCCTTATAGCTGAGCTCCAGCGGCTCAAGCCCGACCTTCTTCAAAGCCTCGGTGCCCGGCATCCTGACCCCGTTCAGAAACGCCTCGCCCTCGCCAAGGCACACTTCGGCGAGCTGCGACAGCGGACTGAGGTCGCCGGAGGTCCCGACCGAGCCTTTTTCATTCACCACCGGCACGACCCCGCGATTGAACATCTCGATATAGAAGTCCGCGGTGCTCTCACGCACTCCGGTACGGCCGTTCGCGATCACATTCGCGCGGGCTACCATGGCGGCCCTGACCCTGTCCTCCGGGAACAGATCGCCGCATCCCGCGGCATGCGAGTAGATAATTCTCCTCTGAAGCTCGCTGCCCATCTCGGGATCGATGCGAATCCTGGCGAATTCCCCGATTCCGGTCGTAACCCCGTAAATCGCCTCCCCGCTGTCGACCAGTTCCTTCACCACCGCCTCGCATTTCTTTATTTTCTCTTTCGCTTCCGGCGAATACGAGAGCTTCCCCCCCTCTCTCGCGATTCCTGCTACCTGATCAATGGTCAGAGTCTCGCCGTCGAGAATAACGTCCATGGTCTTTAACTCCTGGTCTGATGTTAGCCTTATGGAAAACCCGCGTATTCTACCAGTTCGACCCTGAAGCCACAACCGGTGAAGCGCGGTCAATCTTCAATCCGGGTCGGAGTCTCCCGATCGTCCTCGCTCTTCTCCCCGGAAGCCCGGGGCCATGTAAGCCCCAGCACGGCGCCTATCACCGTCGGTATCCACCAGTGGCTCGTGATCGGGCATGTGTTGCCCGGACATTTCGCGAGCCATCCGAATGCGGCCCCCAGCACCGCGCCTGTGATCATTCCCAGCCAGTTCATATCTTCGCCCGGACTGTCAAGCCACGATGATTTCGGGCTCCACGATCACTTCCGCGTTGACGCTGCTGCTCATGAAGCAAAGCTCGTGAGCCCTGTGCATGTATTGCCGCGCCGTCTCGACATCTTCCCCGGATTTCACGGTGATGCGCGGCCTGATGATCATCTTCGTGTACCTGTAGGTCGTGCCGTCGCGCTCCAGGAGCCCTTCGATTTCGCTCTCCAGTGACGCGAACTCGAATCCCTTCCGACTTGAGTAAGAGATGAAGCTGGCGATATGGCACGAATTGACGCTGGCGAGCAGCAGATGCTCCGATGACCATCTGCCCTCCTCGCCCTTGAATTCCGGCGGAGAGCCGCCCTCTATCGCGGGAGCCGATCCGGTCCTGGCGACCCAGGTCCGCTTGCCCGTCCATTCCGTGGAGCACTTGAATGTGAAGGACTTATACTCGCGTTTCTGTTTGACTTGCTCGGTCATGATGCAGTCTCCGTGGGTACAGAAACCCCCGGGCTGGCCGGGGGTACCGTTTGCCTTGCGTGACGTTGCGGCCGGACGGTCTAAAATTCCTTGACCACGACCGTAACGTAGTTTGAAACCACGCCCATATACTCGCAGCTCACGACGGTGCAGCCGACCGGTCCGGTCGCCCGGAACAGGCCGTAGTTGGCTCCCCATGCGCTCGCGTTGTCGGAGTCGATGATGAACCCCGGGTCGTCATCCGATACGCGCCAGTCGACCAGATTGGTGATAACCTGGGTCGTGTCATTGGAATACACGGCGGTCGCGGTGAACTGAACCGTCCCGCCCATGGCAACGGACGCCCATGTCGGCTCGACCTGTATCGATGCCAGTACCACGGGTCCGGGCTCCTGGCTTCCGGGTATCGGCGGTCCCTCAACCTTGATCTCAACCGCCTGGCTGGTGACTCCCCGATAAGAGCAGGTGATTGTGGCGGTGCCGCCGCCTACACCCCTGATCAGGCCCTTGCCGAAAAGCTCGATCACATCCGTGTCGGAAGAGGTCCAGGTTCCGTACGCGGTTATGTTGTATGTCGCCGTGCCCGAATAGATTCCGGTTGCTCCGAGCGCATGAACCTGTCCCGGCCTGATTGTAGTCGGCACGTTGAAAATATTGATCTGGAGAAGGCTCCCCTCGGGCTCGAGGCTGGCGGGAGTGTCTCCCTTGCATCCGAGGCCGAACAGGATCGACATAATCGCAAGACTTAGCGCAATACGGACAAAGGCTACGCGCATGAGGCGCACCTCCAGTGATGATGAACAGAAACAAAAGCGTTCGGCGGTCAGCACCGTCGGTTGAATCGGCATGGTAGCATCCTGCCTTCAGGGGTGTCAAGCCTGCCTGGGAAAGCAAAGGCACCCTTCAAGGGGTGCCTTTGACAGCCCTGGATGCTTGCTCGACTTCGCTGGCCTCCAAACCGTTCCTTTACTGAAAGGGTTCCCTCGCGAACGGGTTCCCGCCGATTCGGTCCGCTAGAGCCGGAACAGCAGATACCCCAGCAGCGACTCTACCCACTCCGCGATCTGTCTTATCCAACTTGGAGTTGCGGACCGCTGGACCACCGGCTCACCCGAAGAGCACGGTCCGCCGGCCTCCGGCTCTTCGTCATCCGGCGCCGGCATGATCACATCGTTCGTGTACACGGGGCAGGCGGGATCTTCCGCCACCCCGGGGTAGCTCTGTCCCGGGTCATCGTCCCACTGGAACACGTCGGCTCTCGCCGCGCTGTAGAGAGATGATGTAAAGAACAAGACGAACACACAGCTCGCGAAAAGCGCGCACTGGAGTTCGGTGCTTAATGGTCTACGCATTTTCGTAATCCTCCATTCATGAAGTTACGATGCCCGCCCTTTCCGCCCTCTTCAGGCCAACAAAAAAGGCCCCGTGCGGAAACAACAGACAATACCGCCCCCCTGAGGGGGTACAATTCCCGTGGAGCCTACGAAATGCTATATCGTAGCATTATCTTATACCATACTATAGGACGATAGTCAAGGGGGCGTCCCTGCGCGCTCAGAAATCTACATTCCGCTTCTTCAGAACCTTCACGTATACCCGTACAGTCTCCTCCGCCGCATGATCCCAGCTGTAATTCAGCGATCTCGACATCCCGTTCAGAACAAGCCCCCCCCGGTGCGCGGGATCCTCCAGCATTCGAGCCATCTCGTCGGCAAGCGCGGCCTCGTTGCCCGGCGGCACGTAGACAACCGCGTCTCCTCCGATCTCATGGAATACCGGCAGACTACTCGCGATGATCGGGCATCCGGTCGCCATCGCCTCTATAATCGGAAGCCCGAATCCCTCCGCGCTCGACGGGAACAGAAGCGCCGTCGCCACCGAGTACAGGATGCTCAGCTCGTGATCGGGTATATAGCCGGGGAAGAGGACTGTCTCCTCGAGCTTGAGCTCCTTCACCTTGCGGATCATCTGCCGCTGGTACTCATTTTCCTTTCCCACAAGCAGCAGTTTCAGCTCCGGCCCGCCGTGGCAGATCCGGGAGAATGCGTCGATAGCGACCGACACGTTCTTCCTCGGCTCGAAGCTCCCCACCATGATGAAAAACTCCATCGGGACCCGGTACTTGAACTTGATCCGGTTGATGTCGTGGGGATTCGTGTTTCGTTTGTATGCGGGGCTGACTCCGTGATGAATTACCGTTATTTTCCCGGGATCTATGTTTAGAAGATTCACCAGGTCGTCCCTGACCACCCCGGAGACGGCGATTATGTGGTCGGCGCTGCGATAGCTTGCCGGTATCCACTTGCCGAAGTACCACCTGCTCCCCCGCGCCATGAGCCTCGGATTTTTCCGCACGATAAGATCGTGTGCGGTCACGACCTTCGGGATGCGGCTTAATTTCGGGACGGAGAAACACGGGACATGGATGATGTCGACCTCCTCGCGAATCGCGGCCATGACCATGTAGTACTGATCCCAGAAGAATCTCTGGAGGGTCCTCTTGAATGGACGACGTCCCCTCGGCCAGAGGTACCGCAGGTCAATGGTCTCCGGATGCCTTTCCAGAATCCTTGAGAGGTCCTTCGCATAAATCCCCAGACCGGTCTGGTATTTCCCGGTCAGCGACTGTGCGTCAAATCCGACGACTATTGGTCGCATTACTGTTTCCGGGGGAATTGTACCCGCGTACGGCGACGAAGTGAAGAACGATGCTCATGAAATGGCTATGTGGATTCCCCGATGGAGTCGCGCCGTTCGTGCGAGTGGATTATGCCGTCGCTTTTCGGTATCATGCACGCCTT
>CAYLVL010000061.1:0-10977 GCA_964387135.1 uncultured Planctomycetota bacterium | reverse complement strand
GATCCCGATTCCTATCATGAGATCGGGGATATCCCGACGAACTGCGCGAGAAGGCTCTATTTCAGGATCGACCTACCGGAGGGATTCCTGCTGGAGGGAGTGCCGAGGGTTGTGGTGCAGGTTGGATTCATGTCCGGAGAAGTGCAGTGGTTGTATGCATCGGAGGACTGAGCAGGTGTTTCAGCAGATTTTTGAAATAATCGAGGCGGCGGCATCGAGCTCGCACGCGGCGTTGATCATCTGCATCGCGCTGAATGTCGCGCTGGCGTGGGGATGGTGGCGACGGGAGCAGGTGCACTCGTCGCGGTACGACCAGATACGCGCGGAGTTGATCGAGCGTGAGACGGGATTCATCGAGTGTCTTTCGCAGCGGGATGAGGAAGTGAACGCGCTGGGACGCGAGGCTTTCACGGCGTTGCAGGAAGTCGCGGGGGCGCTTGCGGGGATGGAGCGCACGCTCGATGGGGTGGAGGCCCTGGTGCAGATGGCGTTGAATGAGAGACTCAGGAGAGATGGACAGGATGACAAGCGATAGCAGGACAATCAATCCCGGCAGAATCCTCGGGCTGGCGCGAGCGTGGGGAGCGTACGTGCGGATGCTCGCTGCTGCGATAATCACGCGGCAGGCTGAGATCGCAAGGCGAATCGATCGCACATGCGGGGCGGGTTGATTGAAAACACGGGGACAGCCACTTTCCGCCTTTTGAAGCCCTGATGAATTGTCGCTGCCCTATGGTGGGAAGCGGCCGTCCCCGTGTTTCGCGTTTTTTCGTGTTAATGTTTGGCGTGCAGGCAATGTATGAGCCGTAAGGAAGGGGGCCAGCCGGAGGCTGGCGGTCCTGCCGGCTGGAAGCCGGCGTTCCATTGGAAAAAGCGGGGACACCTTTTCGCATGGAAGGCGAAGAAGGTGTCCCCTTGTCGTTGGCTCCATGTAGTGTCCCGAAGCGAGTGGTTAATCCTTTTCGGGTCTCCAAGCTACTCCGGGTCGATCTGGTAGGCGGTGTCCTCCCAGACGACTATCAGGGCGTCGCCGGCTGCGAGATAGTCAGATATGTCGGGCTCGTCCGTCAGGAGATCGAAGTACTCGTCGCTCAGGTAGACGATGTGGATCGGCTCGCCGTGCTCGTCCTCGTCGTACTCGCTGTCGACGTAGTAGCCGTCTTCGTTCAGGTAGAACGTCTTGTCGGCGGCGTACTTGACCGCTTCCCGGAACTCCGTCGGCATATCGTACACTTCGCCTTCCTCCATACCGGAAAGCGCCTCGCTCTGCTCGCGAGCCAGGCTTGGCGCGGGAGGGGCTCCCGGGCTGAATCCGGCTCCGCCGCCGAATCCGTTTGCTCCACCGAGACCGTCGCGCATGAGATACTCGCCGTGGAACATCGGCCGCATCATCTCGTCCTCGGTCACGAGCATGCTCGTGTAGGGCGTGATGATGCCGTAGCGCTGGGCGAGTTCGGTGATCTCATCCACCAACTCACGGTTTTCCCCATAGAGGCGTATCTGGTTCAGGAGATAGCCGACGCGGCGTGTCGCCCAGTGGCGCGGGATAAAATCGTTGTCGCGCTTGTCGGTGAAGTAGACCGGGTAGGAGAAACGGCGGAAATCGTCGCCGACACTGCCGGTTAGGGTCACCGTGCCCGAGCCGGTGCCGACATAGCGGCCGGTGAGGATGAGCTGGCTTCCGAGGAAGAGGTCGGGAAGACTCTCCGGGAGCATGTCGTAGACTCGCGCCCCTTCGATCTCGACCTCGATTCCGGTCATGACGGGCGACCTGATCTTGGCGTAGAAATCGCTCAGCGGCTGCTCAAGATCCTCGTCGGGCGCGACGTTCGCAGTGTAGCCGCCGTTCTCGCGGGCGAGGCGGTCGATGAACGGATAGTCCACGTCATCGCCGACGCCGAAGCAGAACAGCCTCGCGTTCACCTCGGAGTTGAGCGCGTTAGTGTGGTCGATGATCTGGGCGGTGTTGGTGGTCACGCCGACAGTCGGAAGGCCGTCGGTGAGGAAGATGACGTACATCGGGCGATCGCGTCCCGATTCATAGCTCAGAGCCTCTTCCATGGCGCCATAGATGTTCGTGCTGCCGCCCGCGCTTATGCCTTCGATGAAGTCCCTGACATCATCGATATTCTCGCTCGATGCATCGTCCCAGCCCCGGGAGTAGGGATAGATATCGGTCGCGAAGGTGATCAGGCGGAAGCGATCGTCCTTGTTGAGGTTGCGGAAGATGAAATCGAGCGCGTCCTTGGCCTGCTCGATCTTCTGCCCGGCCATGCTGCCGGACGTGTCGAGCACGCAGACGAAGTCCTTGGGCACGATGGTGACGCGCGATTCGTCATACTCCGGCGCGACCATCGCGAGGAAGTAACCCTCATCGTCGGAGGTGCCGTGGGTCAGCATGTTCAGCCCGACCGCGCCTTCGGGTCGGCTGATGTAGAGGACGAAATCGCCGGTGGGGCGATGCGACGACTTCTCCATGCTGACGGTGGCCCTGTAGGCGCCGTCTCGATCGACCCGCACATCGTGGGTCGGCGAGTAGATCGTGCCCAGCGCATCGGGCGAGTCGATTTCCACCGTTATCGCGAGGCTTTCGATCATGTCGATGGAGTACCCGTCCAGTTTCAGCGGGAGAATCACTCTCAACAGCCCTGATTCAATCGGCAGAAGCCAGTCGTACTCGATGTCCACCTGCTTCGTGCCGTAGGCGGGGATGGGGTAGATGTGGGCCTGGATCAGCCCGTCGCCGACATATTCCAGCAGTCCCGGATCGCGCATGGTGGCGACGATCTGCTGGTAGATCTGCGCGGCCTGGTCGGCGGGCAGCGTTTCGGAAGTGAGCTCGCGGCCGTCGAACCAAAGCGCGAAGTCGGAGATGTCGGCCCCGATCGGTACCGGGAAGACGTAGGTGCCCTCGAGGTCGATCCCGGTGTTGTTCTTGAAGATCTGCGTGGATTTCACGTGCGCGATCTGGTCGTCCAGCTCGATCCGGAAGGACTCGCTCTGGAGGGTGATCGGCTCTGCGGGATACGGATGGATCGGCTGGGGCGGCAGCCATGGTTCGATGAGTATCGGATCGATGATGATCCCCTGCGCGCGGGCGTGGGGCGCCATGCCCATGAACAAGATGGCTGCCAGAATGAGAAGGAACGGGATAGTCAGGCGACGATTCATCTGTGGGCCTCCTTGGCTTATGCTCCTGTCAATCGACGATGGTACAGAGTGCCAAATCGGGCGAAAGGTTCGGTAGGTGGGGGGGGATATTGGGGGTTCGGATGAACCGTGGGTGTGCCAAGGCTGGGAGCGCCGGTGGCTTGACGGCTTTGGTCAATGAGCATGCGCAGGATGGGCATGCTATGAAGAACATGCGTTGAAAGCGGGGTCACGTGCGGAAAGCGCGTGTCAGCCGCCGCCGTAGCGGCGGTCGCGTTTCTGGTAGTCCTTGATCGCCTGCAGGTAGTGCGTGCAGTTGAAGTCGGGCCAGTAGACCGGGGTCACCCATAGCTCGGTGTAGGCGATCTGCCAGAGGAGGAAGTTGGAGAAGCGCATCTCGCCCGAGGTACGGATGAGGAGGTCGGGATCGGGAAGGCCTCCGGTGTCGAGCAGTTGCGAGAACATCTCTTCATCAACTGAATCCGCGTCAATCTTCTTTTCCTTGTAGAGCTTGAACAGCCTCTTGATGCCGTTCAGGATGTCGCCGCGACCCGAGTAGGAAAGGCAGAAGTTGATGTTGACGCCGGTGTTGCCGCTGGTGAGGTCCTCGATATCCTGGATTCTCTTCTGGAGGCTTGGGGGAAGGTCTCCCTTGTCACCGATGATCCTGACCCGCATGTTGAGCTCGTGCAGGGGCATTATCTCCCGTATCGCGGCCTCCTCGAAGATCTCCATCAGGGCGGCGACCTCGATGACCGAGCGGTTCCAGTTCTCCTTGCTGAACGCGTAAAAGGTGAGGACATCGATGGCCATCCGTCCGGCGGCGGCGTTGATGTCGAGGGTGAGATCGGCGACCTCCCGCGCCTTCTTCACACCGGCGCCGTGGCCCTCGAGCATGTGCATGTTCCGCATGCGGGCCCATCGGCGGTTGCCGTCCATGATTACCGCTATATGGCGGGGTAGAGAGGAGAAATCGAGCTCGTAGAGGAGATGCAGATTGTCGCCCCACTTGCCTCTCGGCTCGAAGTCGGGATCGGGTTTGACACCAACCACCGCCCCCTCCCGGATTTCGGTATCCTCTTGAACCATGCTCTTGAGTTGCAGTCTTCATTATCTCACACGGCGCGGATATCTCAAGAGGGGTGGATTGAAGGCAATTTACAGCCGAAGAACCAGAACGCGCTCCTCGGTCATCTCGTACATAGTGCAGCGAACGCCCTCCCTGCCGCGGCCTGATCCCTTGGCGCCGCCATACGGATAGTTGTCGACGCGCAGCGTCGGGATGTCGCCGGCGATGATCGCGCCTACTTCCAGTCGGTCGTATGCCTCGCGGATTCGGCCGACATCTCTTGTGAAAATGCCCGCCTGGAGGCCGTACACGGAGTCGTTGACGAGGTCCAGCGCTTCGTTCCAAGTGCTGTACGGAGCGATGGCGATTACAGGACCGAATACCTCCCTCGACCAGACTTTCGAGTCGCGAGCCACGTTCGCAAGCACGATCGGCTTCACGACTTGTCCCTTGCGCCTGCGCTTGAGAAGAACTTCCGCGCCTTCGGCTACAGCCTCGCCGACCCATGCTTCAACTCTGTCGGCCTCGCCTGGGGTGATCATCGGGCCGACAAGGACATCGTCATCAGACGGATCGCCGGACTTGACCTTCCTGCACTCGCTCAGGAGGAGCTTCTGGAGTTTGTCGTAGATCGGCTCGTGGATGAGAACCCGCTGCACGCTTATGCAGACCTGACCGGCATGCGCGAATCCTCCGAATGCGATTCTCTGTGCGGCGAATTCGAGATCCGCGTCCTCGTGCACCACAACCGCTGCGTTTCCGCCGAGCTCCAGCGCGACACGTTTTCTGCCCGACATCTCGTTAAGAGCCCAGCCGACATCGGCGCTCCCGGTGAAGGAGAGCATTTTC
Organism: uncultured Planctomycetota bacterium; assembly: GCA_964387135.1. Classification (GTDB taxonomy): domain Bacteria; phylum JAJVIF01; class JAJVIF01; order JAPKYR01; family JAPKYR01; genus CAYLVL01. The sequence goes on along the minus strand of CAYLVL010000061.1, from coordinate 5,909 downwards.
GCCCGATCGTCCGCGACGAGTCTCTCGAAGGCCGGTCCGGGACACGGCGTTACCTGTACCGTTCCCTTCGGCAGACCGGCATCGTGGCAGATTTTCGCGAGCCTGAGAGCGGTCAGAGGAGCTTCACTAGGCGGCTTGATGATCGTCGGGCACCCGACCGCAATCGCGGGCGCCAGCTTGTGCATGATGAGGTTCAGGGGGAAGTTGAACGGACTGATGGCGAGTGTCGGACCGACAGGCACGCGTCCGACGAGGCCCGTCAGATTCCGCGCTCCGGGATGGATGTCGAGTGGGAGCCATTCGCCGCCGAAACGTATCGCTTCCTCCGCCGCGAACCTGCATGTAGTCCGCGCGCGATCGACCTCCCCGCGCGCTAGCTTTATCGGCTTTCCGCCCTCTGCCCGAATCAACTGGGCGATTTCCTCGGCGTTGTCCGCAATTCCCCTCTCTATCCGATGAAGCATCTCGGATCGCTGGTCGCGAGCGAGTGCCGCAAACGGCTTGAACGCGTCGACCGCAGACGCCATCGCGCGATCCAGGATCGAATCGTCGGCGACAGGACTCAGCGCGATCGTCTCGCCGGTGTAGGGATTGAAAACAGGACGATGTTCTTTGGTGGAGACGAACTTCCCTTCTATGCAGCATTTCTCACGCTTGGGTCGATTCATAACCGCAACACCTGCTTCCCCGCAACTCACAAATCGAGCCTCATTCGGATCTCGTCGCGCACAGGTATGCCGGCAAAGCCGGCAGGGCTTTCCCCGTGGCTCTCAATGACCTTGCCTGGTACAACCTCCTCAATCACGAATCCTGCTCTCTGGTAGAAGTACAGAGCGGGCAGATTGTCGTTCGTGGTTCCGAGCTTGATCATCGGAAGTCCTTCCCTGCGCGCTTCCCTGATCGCGGCGGTCAGGAGCATCCGACCAACACCCCTCTCGTGCCATACCGGCCAGACATGGAAAACGACGATGTGCAGAAAACCCTCGTCCTCGACCTTGAGAGCGACATTCCCCGCGATGCCGTGACATGCCCGGTCATCTGCATCCTGCTCGCCATGCATCGGACGGGCGATCCAGTTGTCGCAGTCGAGCACGTTGCAGGTTCGACCGAAGATGTCCTGCTCGGTTGAGTCCCAGTAGAACTCGTTGATGGCCTTGATTGCGTCGAGATGCTCGCGGTCGCGGAGGTCGGCTCTGATCAGCTCGCCCCGGAAACGGGGGCGGGGGTGCAGTTCCTCGCGACCCACGACCGTGATTCGTGCGGAGCGCAGGGTCAGCGGCTCGCCGGAGAGGGCCGAGCGGTAGAGGGGCAGTCTTGATGCTCGTTCGTCGGACATTTGATTAATGGATATTTCGGTCAGGCTTTTTCGGACATCATCACTTCATACGCGACCATCAACGCCTCCCGGACCGGTTTCACGTCATGCACCCTGAAGATCCTTGCGCCCGAGTGGAGAGCCGCGACGCACGCTCCGATCGTGCCGTACAGCCTGTCGCTAACATCGACATCGAGGATGCCCGCGATGAACCGCTTCCTCGACGGGCCGATGAGAATGGGTCGACCGAAGCCGAGCCAGTCGCCGCAGGAGTGAAGTATGCGAAGGTTGTGTTCCAGCAGCTTGCCGAACCCGATGCCCGGATCGATGACGATGTTCTCCATGGGGACGCCTCTCTGCTGAGCGTAGTCAAGTCGCTCTTCAAAGAACTCCCCGATTTCCACAATGACATCATCGTACTTGGGGTCTTCCTGCATCGTCTTTGGGCGTCCCAGCATGTGCATGAGGACGAGCCCGAGGTTGTTCTCCGCTACGAAATCGCCCAGCCCGTCATCATCCCTGAGAGCGGAGACATCATTGATGATGGTCGCGCCGGCATGCACTGCTTTCTCGGCGACCTGAAGCTTCCGCGTGTCGATGGAGATCGGTGTCTCGATGCCGGACGACCTGATACCCTCGATGACCGGGATGACTCTCTCGAGCTCCTCTTCGACCGACACCTCGTCGCTTCCCGGACGTGTTGATTCACCGCCTATGTCGATGATATCGGCGCCCTGCTCGACAAGACTAGTCGCCTGACTGATCGCATCGGCGGGATCGAAGAACCGTCCGCCGTCGGAGAAGCTGTCGGGCGTGACGTTGATGACACCCATGAGCACCGGCTGGGAGCAGTCGATCGAAACGCTCCCGAAAGTCCATTTCTTGGAGGAGGCTGTCACGGCGATGAGTATACCCGTGTGGAACGGGTGTACAAGCCTGAAAACTGACGCTGCGCGCGTTGAATCTACTACTGATGCGGATTTTTGATCCGGCGGGTGGTACAATCCGGATTTGAACAAGGACTGCAAGCCAGCCCGAGCAACAAGCCAACAGGGGAGTTATCATCATGGATACCAGCAAGCTGGGCTTCACCACTCGCCAGATTCATGCGGAAGGGCACGGCAAGCCGTTGCATGCGCACGCGCGGCCGATATTCCAGACGAGCACGTTCTGTTTCGATTCACCGGAGCATGGGGCGGGGCTTTTTTCCGGGGAGGAGGAGGGGCACATTTACACGCGTCTTGGGAATCCCACCACGGAAGCGCTTGAGAGAACGCTGGCGAGCCTGGAGGGGGCCGAGGATGCGGTTGTGTACTCGAGCGGAATGGCCGCGGTCGAGGGCTCGCTCATCCCGTTCCTGGAGGCGGGCGATCACATCATATCAGGCGATACGCTTTACGGGCCGTGCCTGCACTTGATCGGAGATATCTTCTCCAGGTGGGATATCAAGTCGACGTTCCTGGACACAAGCGATCTGGATGCAGTGAAAGCCGCGATTACGCCGTCGACGAAATTCTGCTTCCTGGAGACGCCGGCGAATCCGACCAATCGCGTGACCGACCTGGCCGCTCTCGGCGATTTGTGTCACAAGCACAATGTGAAGGTGATCGTGGACAATACGTTCGCCACGCCCTACAACCAGAGGCCACTGGAGCACGGCGTCGACATCGTGATGCACTCGGCGACCAAGTATCTCAACGGTCACGGCGACGTGATCGGCGGCTGCGTGATCGGATCGAAGGAAGACATGAAGGTTGTCAGGAAATTCCGTACGGATACCGGTCCGGTGATGAGCCCGTTCGACAGTTTTCTTTTTCTTCGCGGGTTGAAGACTCTCTCCATGAGGATGGAGCGGCACAACCGTAACGGACAGGCTGTAGCGGAGTTCCTGGAGAAGCATCCGGATGTCGCGAGCGTTTCTTATCCGGGTCTTCCGAGCTTCCCGGGACACGAGGTCGCGAGGAAGCAGATGTCCGGCTTCAGTGGAATGGTGGCGTTCGAGCATAAGGGCGGTTTCGAGGCGGCAAAGGAGCTACTGAAGAACACGGAGATAATCACGCTCGCGGTGAGCCTCGGATCGGTCGACAGCCTTATTCAGCATCCCGCGAGCATGACGCATCACGCGGTGCCCAAGGAGCTCAGGGAGCAGCAGGGGCTGACTGACGGTCTCGTGAGAATTTCGGTGGGATGCGAGGATACCGAGGACCTTCTCGCCGATCTCGAACAGGCATTGGCGAGAACCAAGGCCGCTGTGGGTGTCGGGTAGGGATACAGGGCGCAGCAAGCAGCGCCGCTACGAATTCTTGGGGCGCCGGCTGGCTTTAGCCATGGAGCAGGAATAGCTGATAAGCAACCCAAGCCCCCGAATGATCGGGGGCTTTTTTCGTTTATCGCTTGGATGCCGCAGGCGCGCCACGGTGGGCGGTTTGGTGCGTCCGAAATTGGTGTGATCAGATCATTCCGGTTCGAGGGCGAAGTCGAGGACGGCCGAGTCATTCGGGAAGATCTCGACATAGCCGTCGTCCGGGATGTAGCCGTCGCTGATCGCCCATCCGGCGTTGGTTCCGGCGATCACGTTGGGGAAGAAATACTCCCCGTCTTCGCTTGAGATTGTCATAAACGATGCCCAGTCTGGTGCTTCGACATTGAAGACCCAGACGAGCGAATAGGGCAGCGGATCGCCGGCGATGTTGTTGACCGTGCCGCTGAGCTCGCCGGTGGGAAGGTCGATGGGCGGAAGGCACATCGTGATCGTCTCGCCGGGATCGTTGGGATAGATATCGACCCAGCTCGTGCCGGGAAGGAACTCGGCCGACTGAACCATTACCTGGCACGCGCCGTAGGGAACGTCATCGAGCTCCCAGTAGCCGGCCTCGCCGGTGACCGCGAGTATGTTGACGTCCGAGCCGAGATACCTGAGCTGCACGACGGCGGTCTCGATCGGCTCACCTTCCCAGTCCACAGCCCAACCGTGCGCGTGTCCGCCGGTGCCGGGATACATGACGAGTGTCTCTTCGATCAGGCTGCCGGGGAGGATGACGCCGAGCCCGGTCGCGGGGATCCGTCCGGGCATGAACGACTGCAATGCGTACGCGCCGGGCAGAAGGTCCTCGAAGTTGAAGTACCCCTTCGGTCCGGAAAGCTGCCCGTACACTGCTGGGAATTTCTCGTTGTCCTTGGTGACCTGAAGGCGAACGAGCGCGCCGTTCAGCGGCTCGCCCGCGCCGTCGACAACATAGCCGTGCACGGTCGACTGCTCGATCACGTACATGACGACCGGCACCGGGTTCAGGCCCGCGTGTACCTCGTACTCGAAATCGACCGGATAGAAGTACTCTCTCTCGGCGTGGATTGTGCCGTAGCTGATGGGAATCGCCTCAAGCTCGAATATTCCGAAGACGTTCGACAGATCGGCCCTGAAAACGCCGGGAGCCTCGTACTGCACGTAGGCGAAGGGCACCACGCCGATCCTTGGCGACACGACACGGCCATAGATTCGTCCGAACGACTCGTTTTTCGGGACGAGGAAATCCTGCTTGAGCGGTGTGCCGTCTCCGGGGATATTGACGGCTTTGAAAACGGGATCGTGGAATTCGGCGACGCATGCGGCGAGGCAGTTACCCGCGGGCGCTCCGGCGAGATTGTACTGGCCGTACTGCCCGCTGAACGCGAACGCGTAGTCATCGCCCTTCACGACGATAATCAGCGCTCCGGCAACAGGGCCGTCCTCGTCGTAGACAGCGCCGGTCATCGCTCCGGGACCCGGATCGGTATCGTCCTGCGCGAATCTCTGTACCGGGCTGTACGGCTGCGAGTGAAACACCCTTCCGAACATCCCGAACGAGATCGTGTGGCTTCCCTCGCGGATCGCGGGAATCTCGAACTTGCCGTCGCCGTCGGTGATGTCCGCGAGCTCGTCGTTGATGCGGACCTCGATACCGGCGTATGGCGTCCCGCCGAATGTGAATGTTCCCTCGACCGGCTCGCCGGCGGGGTCGAGCTCGATGCTGACTTCCGCGTCGCCCGGCGCTTCCGGTCCACCCTCGGCACCGTGAAGGTAGGCGGGAGGTGTGATGCCGGGGTTCTCAAGGCCGAGGTTGGGGGTCATGTCGGACGGGCTCGCAGGGTCGCCTTTCGAGCACGCCGTCCATGGAACGAGTAGAAGCAGTGAGAGAATGATGAGAGGGGCTTTTGATCGCATTGAATTCGGCTCCTTCCGTAATCTGATCGTTGTCTTCGGCGTTGGATCGATTTCGGAAAATCGACCCTCGATTGTGTTACAGGAAAAGAGTCGAGAATGTTTCAGGGGGAGGTGGTCAAGTACTCAGCGAAAGTGAAGCCCGCCTGTAGTCCCCCCACTCCCTCCGCTCGTGGGTGGGACCGAAGGAGCGGCAGCCTGGCGAGTCATTCGTGGAAAGTTATCCGCGTACCAACCCCCTCCAGGGGTGGGGAATCCGTGCCAATTGCTTCCAGCAATGGGATTCGTCCATTGAGACCGTTGCGGAAGTCGGGTTTTCGGCCGACACAGTACGACGGGTAAATTTGACCATGTACCGACCCCTCTTCGCGGTTGATTAACCCTTCAATTCGCTGT